>JBCCHA010000025.1:0-9194 GCA_039028995.1 Bacteroidota bacterium
AAGAAAATATACCTATATCGTGTCTGTATGGGAGTGAAATTGGGCGTATTTGACTATTTATTTTGCTTGGGCTTGGGTTATTTAAAAAGCGGTTTATACTAGCAATTCCATCGAATTACCTCATATGACTTTGCTGTGTATTTTGCTTGCAAACAAAACTAATCCAATCATACCTGCTAAAGCAAGAAAGGGGCCTGCTTGATCCCGAAATTCACTTTGCGTATCTGGGGGGCTAGTGGTTTTTTGCTTATTTTCCTTGGTTTTGGCTACTTGCTCAGCATGTGCATTGTGCTGAATCTGGTTGTCTTGTGCTACTTTTTTATAGACTAGATATAGTTGTTCATGTGTTCTATTTCTATAGTTGTTTTTCGCGTTCATATCTTTTACAATGAGGTGAGTCAAGCTATCTAAGTTATGTAGCTGTGCGGTTTTATCATGATTTAAGCTGTTATAAATGCGATAGCCTTTGGGATGCTTGACAAAGGCTATGTAATGGCTTCCATAGTTAGGCGTTGAAAATGTGCCAGATGCTAATTTGTAAGTGAAGCGTTTGCCTTGCATATCTTCTACATGTATAGTTTCATTGATATCTTCTTGGGTGATAAGCTTTTTGTAAGATGTGATTTTTAGACTAGTTGTATTGTTGCTTTTATACTGACAAAACAACCTAAAATATTCATTCGGTTCATTTTGTGAATAGTGTGATGAGGCTACGTCAAAGTTGATATCTTTTACTTCGAGTAGGTTGTTTAGACCTTTTTCGCTTAAGTTATAAAAAAATTTTTCAAACACTTGTTTCTTGTCAGTGATTCCATATTGTTTACATAAATTTTTTAGGGCTTTATAGTATGCGTATAGCTCTTCCTCTATATAAACAGCGTCTAGATAGTTGGCTAGTTCTTTTTTCATTTTTGCTCGAATCTGGCCTTTCATGTCCTCTTTTATAGCTATTTTTTTAATTGACTCCCATAAAAATATTTAGTGCTTTATCTATATCTAAAGCTAAACTTTCTACCATTGTTTTACCTTGCCCAGCTCCACTTGTTAGCTTATTATCCAATAGATAGGTGGTAATGCTTTTACATAAAGGTGTGATACAGGATTCAGTTACTAAAGGTATAGGGGGGGTATTTGGATAGACAGTTTGTAATGCCTCTGCGTACAGGTAAGCTAAAAGGCACTTGAAGGGATCAATAATCACATCAGTGGTTGAAATGGCTTCGCTATTATGGCTAGGATGTATAACTTCACAGAGAGAGTGTTTTAACATACTGTAATCTGTATTAATCTTTAGCGTAGCTTGTTCCCTTTGTGAAGGTGTGATAGCTTGTCGGATGCATTTCCTACGATGTACTGTTATTTCAAAAAATGAACATAGACTTGAGAAAACGGGATGAGAGGAAGAAAAACCACCTTTTTTATATTTTAAATCAGGGTCATATCTATTTAGCAAGGTCAAAAGCGTATGTAGGTCAGGGTGTTTTGTATTGGGTTTTTTTTTGATATAGTCTAGTGCTTTACGTATTTCTTGATAGGCTGCTTTCTGATCTTTCAACTTTGGGGGGTCGTTTTCTTTTATAGGTGCTTGATAAGGATATTGATTTGAGGAGAAGATGTAAGCTAGGTAGTCTGCATAGGCTTGTAAAGCAGAGGTGGCATAACAGAAGTTACTTCCATTTTTTAAGTTGCGTCTTGGGTTGGGGGTTGAGGCAAAGGGGGTATTAGGCGTGCATAATAGGAGGCAGCTTAGGAGGTGTAGTAGCTTAAAAGTGGTTTTCATCACAAGGGTATGGCAGTGGGTTTAGTTAGACAAAAATAGTATATATTGGGGTTTGTTTACAACTTGTGGTTGATTTTGGGGTTAATATTTTGTGGGGTGAGGTGTTTTTTTGTTTTTCAAAGCTTGCATTTTTTGGGTTTTGCTGTGTATTTTGCTTGCAAACAAAACTAATCCAATCATACCTGCTAAAGCAAGAAAGGGGCCTGCTTGATCCCGAAATTCACTTTGCGTATCTGGGGGGCTAGTGATTTCTTGCTCATTTTCCTTGGTTTTGGCTACTTGCTCAGCATGTGCATTGTGCTGAATCTGGCTTTCTTTTGCTGTTTTATTAAAATCTGGCTTTTCAGATGTTTGATTAAGCTTTTCCTCAAATAGCTTGACTATAGCTGGATTTTTGTTTGCGGCTATATCATATGGCGTTTGTCCATGCTGATTTTTTTGATGAATAGTGTCTATTGGTAATTTATTAAGCAAAAGCTTAGCAATGTGCATTTTGCTTTCTTGATGTTTCTCTTGTTTAGTTTGTATAGTGTCCCTATCTGGTTTATTATCTAGCCCTTCAAGCTTACGATTGTTTTCATCTATGGCTTTTATATTTTGAGTTTGAAAAAGTGCTTCAAACAATGCGTTTTGCTTATTACTAGCACTCATATCTATTCTTTTATCTTTAAGTAATGCTTCAGTTACCCATGAATTCCCCTGTAAGATACTCGCATAAAGAGGGGTTTTTCCATTGTAGTTGGCAAGGTTGATATCTAAGTTAGGTTGTTTCATCAAGTAGTCAACTATTTTATCATTTCCTTGCTTACAAGCTGTATAAAAGGCGGTTTCTCCCTTTTTATTTTGCTGATTAATTTGCTTTTCATCCATATACTTAAGTAGTATTTCTATGATTTCTAAGTGATTCCTTTCACTGGCTATACAAAAAGCAAAATTGCCTTTGTCATCTAATTGATTGGCAGCTATCATTTGTTTTTCTAACCAAAATTCAACTACTTGTTCTCTACCATATTTGCAGGCTGAAAAAAAACTTTCTTCTATATTCAAGTCTTCTTTTTGAAAATTTTTAAATAGAAGGGCTAGCAACGCTTTGTCATTTTTTTGGGTAATCATACCAAGTATAGATTGACCATTAAAACGTTTGTTCCTAATATCTTCTTTCTTTAGCATTGGGATTAACATCTCTACAATTGCCCTATGGTCTTCGTAATAAGCAATAGCAAAAGGCGTAACTTCTTCCACGTTACTTTGTCTATCACGATAATTTTTATGACTAACAGTGCCTTCTTGGTCGGTTGTTAGCTCTTTGTTTACATCTGCTCCAGCCTTGATAAGGTGTTGTAAAATTTCTTTATTGCCTATTTCACAAGCTTTGTATGTAGGTGTACGTCCATCATTAGTGGCTTTGTTTACATCTGCTCCGCTTTGAATAAGCAGGGCTACTATGTTTTCATATTGTTCCCAACAAGCGTTATACAGGGGAGTTTGCCCAAATTTATTGGCCTTATTGACATCTATATTTTTATCGCCAAGTAAAGTTTGTACTATGTCAATTTTGTTTTTGGCACAAGCAGCACTCAAGGGGGTATTTCCACTTAGATCTTGCAGATTAATGTTTACTTTAGGTTGTGGTAAAAGCCACTCTACTAACTCTTTATGCCCTTGCCTACAGGCTATATGTAAAACTGATCTTTTGTCCGTATTTGTATGGTTGATGTCAAGGTGATTTTGCTTTACTAAAAGTTTAGCCGTATTCAATTGCCCATTGTAACAAGCTATATAAAACCCATTATAAAGTATGTTTTTCTCGAGTTGGGGCTTTTTCAATTTTTCTTGTTTACCATCAAAGCATGCTTGATAAAACTGCTTTACTTCCTTATTGGCCTTTTGCTTCAAATCTATTTTTAGATAATTAAGGCATTCTTCAAAGTCTTTATTTTTTGTGGCTTTTATATATTGTAAAGGGGTTAATAGGCTTAAAAGAATAAGTATTGAGAGATTTTGTAGAGAGTTCATTTTTTCAACAAAAGTATGGGCTTTAATTAATTTTAACGTAGTTTTTTCAATAGGGTAGATAGGTCTACACGTGATTTGAGAAAAGTTTGTATTTGATTTTTAGGCAGGCGTGTTTGTTGCATAGTGTCTCTTTCTCGTACGGTAATAGTATCATCTTGCAGGGTTTGGTAGTCTACAGTAAAGCAGTAGGGTGTACCTAAAAGATCTTGATGTGCATATCTTTTTCCTATAGAGTTGCTTGTTTCATAAGCTAGAGAAAAATCATATTTCAACCCTTGAAAAAGCTTTTCTGCATATTCAGCAAGCCCATCTTTTTTCATAAGTGGCAATATGGCGGCATGTATAGGCGCAAGTGGAGGCGGTAGTTTCAAATAGGTGCGAAGTGTGCCTTTGGCTGTTTTTACTTGCTTAAGCCCTTCGGATAAAAGCATTAAAATTAAGCGGTCACATCCTGCAGAGGTCTCTATCACATGTGGCAGATAGGAGGTCTGGCTACTTGCTTCAAAATAGGCTTGGCTTTTGCCAGCTAATTTTTCATGGTTTTTTAAGTCAAAGTCCCCTCTGGCATGAATGCCTTCTACCTCTTTGTACCCAAATGGGAATTGGTAGGTGATGTCTACGGCTGCTTTGGCATAGTGGGCTAGCTGTTGGTGTGTATGCACTTGAAGATGTTGTGTATCAATATCTAGTGCTTCATACCATTTGAGCCTGGCATTGGTCCAGTAATCAAACCAGTGATTGGTTTTTTCTTCAGGTATAAAATATTGCATTTCCATTTGCTCAAACTCACGCATTCTAAAGATGAATTGCCTGGCTACGATTTCATTTCTAAAGGCTTTGCCTATTTGTGCAATGCCAAATGGGATTTTTTTTCGGGTGGTTTTTTGTACATTGGTGAAGTTGACAAAAATACCTTGTGCAGTTTCGGGTCTTAGATAGGCTTGCGTGTCATTTTGGGCAGTATTGCTTAGGTTGGTAGCAAACATGAGGTTAAATTTTTTGGCTATTGCCCATTGGCTATTTTGGGCTATAGGGCATTTGATGCCTGCTTGTGTAACAAGTTGCTGCAAGGCTTTACCATCTTGCTGATCTAAAAAATAGGCCATCTCCTCGAGCAGTTTGTCGGCTTGTGGCTTATGTCCTTGATCGCAGAGCTTTTCGGCATGTGCCTCTATAAGTAGGTCTACACGGTAGCGTTTTTTAGAGTCCAGATGGTCAATCATCCAGTCATTAAATCCTACTGTATGCCCAGAAGCTTCCCATACACGTGGATTCATTAAAATAGCGGCATCGAGTCCTACAATTTGCTGATTGGTTTGCGTCATGCTTTTCCACCAAAAATCTTGCAAATTTCTTTTAAGCATTGCTCCGTAAGGGCCATAGTCATATACGGCTTGTAGCCCTTCATAAATTTCACTAGAAGGATAAATAAATCCATAGGCTTTGGCATGGGCTGTGAGTTGTGATAGCTTAAGTGTTTGAGAGGCCATAGTTTATTGAAAATAAGTGCGACAAAATTAGTGTAAAAAAACTATTTCTCATCGATCTTTACCTTATTTGCGACAGGATTTAAGAGCTAAGTATGCTGAAAAGATATCATATATGAGCCATTTCGGTCATTTGCGTACTAAAGTGCTTAGTTGATTTTCATGGACAGCATCTATATCTTATGGCAAAGGCGAGCTAGTAGGCTGTCTATATAGAGTGGCTCATGCAATGCATCAACCAAATGAGATATTAGATAAAATGCATAAATTAGACCCGAAAAACTAAAGCAATATTATGAAGGCATTACAACCAATGGGACAAAGTGTGAGGCAAGAAGGAAGCAAAACAAATTCTTAAAAAATCTATACAGGCAAAATGACTATTCATACAGACTACTAAGTAAAAAAGGGTGGGCTAAGTGAATGGGCTAGTGCTTGTAAAAAATCTTCAGCAAATTTGTACATCTCCTCATACGGAACCTAACAATCTTATCCAAAACATCTTTCAACCTATTTACATACTGTAAAAAGGCGCTGAAAAACCGTAGAGGTTTTACCTTTTTACCTATCTTCTCTTTAAAAAAACGCAAAAATCTTTATATAGTGGGGGTAGGTGTGTCTGCGAAAATAGCTAATAGACACATGTACTTTCACTGTATCTGCTGATTAATTATTCATGTATGCAATCTACTTACTATAGCGTATCTCAAAGAAACCAACTGCCTGACAAGCCAGGTATCTATTTATTTTACAATGCACAAAATAAAATCATCTATGTAGGCAAGGCTAAAAACTTAAAAAAGCGTGTAGCAAGCTATTTCAAATTGCAATCACCTAGCACGCATATCAAAACTAAAAAAATGGTAAGCCAAGTCATACGTATAGGCTTGGTCCTAGTAAACTCAGAATATGAAGCATTGCTTTTAGAAAACAATTTTATTAAACAGAACCAACCTCGCTATAATGCATTGCTTAAAGACAGTAAGAGTTACCCTTATTTATGTATTACTAATGAGCGATTTCCTCGCCTCATCACGACAAGACAACAAAATCTCAAGCTAGGCATATACTTTGGCCCCTTTACCAACAAAAACACCTTAAGAGAAATTCAAGAACTAGTACGTGAACTTTTTCCTATACGCACCTGCACCTATCACTTATCGCAAGAAAACATTGCTAAAAAAAAATACAAAGTATGTCTAGAATATCATTTAGGCAACTGCCTTGGCCCTTGTGAAGGCTTGCAAAAAGAAGTTGCCTATAATGAAGATATGGAGCAGGTGAAAAAATTGCTAAAAGGGCATTTTAAAAGCATCAAAACCAAAATAAAGTCTCAGATGCTGGCAGCTGCCAAAAGCCTAGACTTTCGCAAAGCAGCATCTTACAAGCAAAAGCTAGAAGCGATAGCACGCTACACGGCCAAATCACTTATCACACGTATAGAAGTAGGCAAGATAGACGTTATCGCCATTGTAGAAAACGAGCAAAAAGCCTTTGTAAACTATTTGCACATCAATAATGGGATGATGGTTTTTGCGCAAACTATAGAGATAGAAAAAAAACTACAAGAAAGGGCTGAAGACCTTTTGGCATTGGCTTTATGTCACTTTAGGCAAAAGTCCCAAAGCCAAGCCAAAAAAGTATATGCCAATATAGCTCCTGCTGTGGTAGGAGAAAACTTAGAGTTGATAGTGCCTCAAATAGGTGAAAAAAAGGAGCTCGTGGAGCTAGCTATAAAAAATGCACTGTTCTTTAAACAAGAGCAACTGCATAAAAAAGTAGAAGCTGGCAAAACCTCACGCTCTACACTTATGCTGTTGCAGCAAGACCTTCGCCTAGCACAAATCCCTATGCACATCGAGTGCTTTGACAACTCTA
Source organism: Bacteroidota bacterium (assembly GCA_039028995.1). Lineage (GTDB taxonomy): Bacteria > Bacteroidota > Bacteroidia > Cytophagales > Amoebophilaceae > JBCCHA01. Next base: position 7,162 of record JBCCHA010000025.1, read on the forward strand.
ATCTGCAAGGCACTAATCCAGTAGCTGCGATGGTATGCTTTAAAAAAGGCAGACCAGCTAAAACTGCCTATCGGCATTTTCATGTCAAAACGGTAGAAGGCCCAAACGATGTAGCTTCCATGCATGAAATCATCAAACGCAGATACGAAAAGCTTGTGGAGCAAAAAAATAAACTCCCAGACCTAATTATCATAGATGGCGGAAAAGGACAATTGAATGCAGCTGTAGAGGTGCTCAAAAAGCTAGGCATATATGGGCAAGTAGCCATAGTATCCATTGCTAAAAAACTTGAAGAAATTTACTATCCTAACGATCCTCACCCGCTTCACATCAGCAAAAAATCTCTTTCTTTACAGCTTTTGCAAAAAATAAGAGACGAAGCCCACCGATTTGCCATCACCTTTCATAGGCAAATACGCAGTAAGCAAAGCTTAGAAAGTGAACTGGAGACTTTGGCAGGTATAGGGCCTCAAACTGTTGAAAAGCTTATTGCCTACTTTGGCAACCTGGCAAATATTAAAAAAGCTAGTTTAATTAGGCTTGCTGACCAAGTCGGTCATAGCAAAGCTAAGCTTTTGTATGATTACTTTCATTAAGATTTGCTTTTTTGTTTTTGGATTTTTTGCTGACCATTATGCCCAACTGGTCGTGGCTTCTTTTTTGGCCAAAAACAATACGCTACTAATGCTACTACACTTAGTACTAATACGTCCCCAATCACGTAGGGCTTGCTATCATGTTCGCTAGCTTTATCACTATTTGTAGCCTCTTGATTTGACTCCACTATCTTAGGAGTTGTTTCACCATTAATGGGTATAGGTGACGGTTCTGGAGATCCAGGTTTAGGCAATGCAGGCTTAGGCGATACTGCTGGGGTAGTATTGTGAGCAGGTGGTGTAGGGTTAGGTGGAGTAGGTACTTGGGGTGGGCTTTGAGGTTGTGTAGCAGGGTTTCCCTTATCTTCTGCATTTTGCTGGCTTGTATTGCTCCCTTGATTAGTAGCTTTAGACGAGGTTTGAGTAGCGGGAGGATTAGCTGGAATTTCTTCAGCTTGTGGAGATAAAGGCTTAGGCGATACTTCTGGAGTAGTATTGTGAGCAGGTGGTGTAGGGTTAGGTGGAGTAGGTACTTGGGCTGGGGGTTGAGGTGGTGTAGCAGGGTTTCCCTTATCTTCTGCATTTTGCTGGCTTGTATTATCTTTATTAAATTCTGCTATCAATTTATCTTCCAACTTATCTACTGTTGTCACTGCCATTGCTTCAGGAATGATTGTTGATATAGCATCCCATACTTCAGGTAGTTTTTTATTCAGCCTTTTTTCTGTACTATGACATAAGATTATATAGCTACTAGATTCCCAAAAATCTTCAGGCTCATCATAGCTTGGTTCCCATTTTTTTTCTGATTTATTGGTCAAGTAGAGATCTTGCTTGTTTTGAATAGCTTCTTTTATTTGAGCTGTAAAGTCCTCATATTTATCTATATAGCTGATCGCTGTTTGCATATACCAAGGCAAGGCCTCTATGATTTTTGGATATTGATCAGCTAATTTTTTGACATAAGCAATTTCGTAATAGTTAATGCTTATCGGGGCAGATGGATTATCATGATTTTCATCAAAAGCACATTCATCTCTTTGATCAACTGTAAGTTGGCAGTAAATCATTTTTGAATCACCATCGGGGTCATACTTAGTCCAAGATTTAGTATAGTCTATGTTTTGTACATAATAATAATTTTCGGGAACTTGGAAAATTACTTGGCCATACATATTTTCTTGATCATAATCTAAAAAATTAATGATATCTTGTTTTTCTAATTCAGAAAAAGGAGGTTTATCGAAATCTACTTCATACCATACTTTGTCTTGTTGTACATTGACGTCAGAAGGTCTACAATCTATCATTAAGCCTGCGAAATTTTCTGGATATGCATTGGCCTTATCCATATGCCAATACAGCTCATTTTCTCCAGTATCCTTATGTTCTTTTTGGCAAAGATAGAGGTGAGATTTTTCTTCTTGAGCTTTTTCG
>JBCCHA010000026.1:0-8966 GCA_039028995.1 Bacteroidota bacterium
CACTGAGGATATCTTTTGCAGTCATGGACCCATGCACAGAAGTTATTTTATATTCTTTGAATTTTTTATTAGGTTCTAGCTTAACATTGTTATGGTAAAGATCACAGTTAAGTAAATGTGGATTTATGTTTTTATAAAATTGAGTATCCTGAAGTGAGTGAAAAAAGCCATATGTCGTGTAATCACCAATAGCAAAACGGATTTTTTTGAAAACGTCTGTATTGGCTTTTTTTACAATTTTAAGTGTAATTTTATTTTTTTCATCAGTAGTTTTTGTACTTCCACCATAAGCTATCTTGCAAGAAATAAAAAGTAGAAATGCGGTATACAATAGTTTTTTCATGATATAAAATTTAGAGTATGTAGAGAATGAGGGACTTGAACCCCCGACCTTCTCAATGTCACTGAGACGCTCTAGCCGGCTGAGCTAATTCTCTTTTTTCAGCCCTAATATAGAAAAAAATATACACAAGTGTAACAAAACCTCAAGTATTTTTTTTCCTATTGCTAGCCTTTTTTGTATGGAGCTTAGTGTATAATAGATATAAGCCCCCTAGTATTGCAGCACTTACCCCTATTGTTTGTATAGCGGTGTAATCCGTAGCAGGGGCATCAGATTCATCACTAGGGAAATACTTATCTACTAAGCTGTCTAAATTTGCTGTGGGTGCTATTTGGATTTGAAAAACAAAAGCGTGCTTATAGTATTCTGACTTATCTTTTTCTATGCGACATATGTCTTCAATTGAATCGATGGTAAGGGTTGCTAAGTTTATGTTTGGAGGTAATGATGGGGTCAGTTCTTCCCAAGATTGTATCGAGTTTTTTTGTTGTAGTTCTTTTTTTAAATCTTCACTAGGAAGTGCAATACTTTTATAGCCTGAACAGAAATACAGTTCATGGGCTTTTATTGTAAAGTTGTCTGTTAAAAAGTTATAAAATTCCTCTGCATTATTTTGAGTGTTTTGTATGGCTTGTATAGTTTGCTCATTAAGGCTATGGTGGGCTAGTTTGATTTTAAGGTATAAAGGGGGTTCATAGTTTTTAAGGCATGTTTCACTGTCTGGTGGTATGGCTTTTTTTGAATTTGCTCCAGGTACTCTTCCATTTTCTGAACCAGAGCTTCCAAAATCAAAATTCAGTTTTGCTACATTATACAAGTCCATGTTTATATCTTTATGAAAAAAATCTTTTTTCGTAGACTCTTTTTCTATATCGTATCTAATACCGCCTCCTGGCTCTATTTGATATACTTTTTCTTCGTCTACAAAAGAGGTCAATGTAATGGATTTTAATACTTGCTTAAATGACGCTTTGATTTCTTCAACTGAAGTGTTTTTTTGTAAAGTAAAAAGGTCTTTGGGTATGGGTATAAAGTCAGATCCGATATAAAACTCATGTACTTTATTACGTGTGGCTTGGCTACTTTTAGTGATTTTGGTATGCAAAAGGCAGCAAAAAAATAGGTATTTAATATTTTTTAAAAAAGGCATTGTATGGATAAATAAGTTTTCTAGTTAAGTTGCTCAACTCATTAAAATAGGGTGGCTAAAAATAAATTAAAATTCATCATAGACAAAGAAGGGAGATAAAGGAAGTAGGTTTTAAAGCTTTTTGGAAGCTTGACTGGGGTTTTGATTATTTATCTTTTTTCTTCATAGCCAAAGCGCTAGTGAGCCTGCTGAATTTTTTACTAGATGTGGGTAATGAAGAGTATTGCTATTTTTATCAGGGTAAGCGACTTTTAGAAATTTTGATTTTATAAAAATCAGTAGTATAAAAAATATGCATTGATAGCGTTTTTTTGGTTTTTGAAGCTTATAGTTTTTTTTAGCTTTTGTGCTTTTTAGCGGATTTAGCATGCTTTTTTAATTGGCTTTTTTTAGCGTGTTTACCGACTTGATTACTGAATATTGTAGCGAACTTTTCTGTACAGTATACTCCTGTACCAACCATTAGGCAATATTTACCAACACGCACACCATTTTTCAGTTCATCTATAGATTCATCTACCTTGTCTTTAGTATGTAACAAAGGTTTTTTCAAACTTCTTATATCATTTAAGGCTCCATCTACCTTGCCTTTAATTTCTCCCAAGGGTTTTTCCAGACTGCTTATATTCTGTGCAGCATTACCTACATCTTTTATAGTCTCTATCAAAGGTGCTTTCGCATCATTTATCACGCCATTTATATCATTTAAGGCTCCATCTACCTTGCCTTTAATTTCTCCCAAAGGTTTTTGCAGGCTACTTATATTATTTGCCGCCTTGCCTACCTCTTGTATAGTATGCAACAAAGGTTGTTCTGCATTAGTTATGACTTTATTTGTGTTGTTGATAGTATCTAGTGCAGGTTTTTTCAAGTCTCTTAGGTCGGTTATGCCTTGATTTGCATTAGTTAATATGTTGTTTACTTTTTCACGCTCGGGTTTTATTTCTTCAACAAATGCTTTAAATGCTTGTTTGGCTTTTTTTTCTAGTTGAGGGAGTAACTCTTCTTTAAATTGCTTTTCAAGCCAGGTTCTTTGATTTTTAACGAATTTTCTAATCCATTTTTTTTGTCTGTTTATCCATTTCTGTCCTTCGCCCATATTTTTATCTACAGATCGATTGATTAAACCCATTGTTTTTGTAGCCCAAGCATTTAATGCTTCTTTCCCTTCGTCGATTTTTTCTTGGCATTTTTCTTCAAGTTTTTTATAAATTTTTTCGTAGTTGCTTTTACGCGCTTCTTCTTGCTGTTCTTTAGTCATGCTGCTATGGATATACTCTATATCTAATCCGTGTATAAGGTTTGCAGCGACATCTGCTGTATCATGAGTAGCTTTAGTCAAGCTTTCTGCAAGTTCTTTTGTTGCACCTATTGCTGACATTGCAATAGGTGGTACTTCTATTTGTGCGCCCTTAGGTAGCCAGGAGTTCCCTCCTTGAAATGTGAAGATCACAGAGTGATTTTGGGGTTTAATCAGTCCATTTAATACAAAAAACGCAGATAATTTTTCAAAATTCTCTGCTGACAAATAATATTTTACAGATTCTGGTAAAGTGATACTATCAGTTCCTATTGTTGTTCTTTTAATACTCTGTACCGATCTAGAGAACCAGTTTTTATTATTTTTTTCAATAGCATCACAAAAATCATGTATAGTCATTTCTTGATCATTATTATTTTTTAATTTATATTCTTCTGCTTTTTCTTTGACTTCATTAGTCCATTCTTCAAGTGAAATTAGTTCAGAGTTTTGCTGAAACAAGAGTTTGGTTTTTGTTTCCCATACTTCATTTTGATTTTCTTCACTAGCTGTACTTGCGGCATGTAGGTGTGTATGGCCAAAAAGATGGAGGGCAAGCGTTGTGATGAATAGTATGTATTTTGTTATTTTCATAAAGCATTAGGTTTTAACTTCAGCCTACAAATTTAATAAAAATTAATTTTTTAAGCAAGTTGCTACCTAAGCAGAGGGAGTTGTGTAGCGTTTTTTGAGGAGTTAGGATACAAAGATACTGTACCGTATTGCCCATCATAACCAGGCGCAACTTTAGCAAGTCCTTTTCTCAGTCGGTCAATAGCCAAGCTATATACGGGGCCTAAGTAATGACTGATGTCATGGAGTAGGGCTTTTCTTAAAAAATAAAATTCATTGCCAAACCGATTAATAGTTTGTACAAAAACTTTTTCTACAGCTTTTGTTTTTACTCCTTTTTCTACAATTTCTGCAATAATCTCAGGCAGGGGGACTATATATTCAAAATCAGGTGCATCAGCAGGCTTTTTTGCCTTTTTGCGGTCTGCCAAAGCATGTACGCGGTGCAATACGCCTACAGTAACTGACTTGCCACATGTGGGGCAGATGCTTTGATGGGCTTTGGTTTGTGCTGGGGTTAAGCATACTTTGCATACCCTGTGTCCGTCTAGGTGATACTTGCCTTCTTGAGGGAAAAACTCTAAAGTGCCTTCAAAGCCTTTTCTGGTTTTTATGGCTTCAAAAATGGCGTCATAGCTATATGAGGTGCTAAACAAACTAGCTTCTCTGCCTAGGTTTTGGGGGGAGTGTGCATCTGAATTAGACACCATTGTATAGCGGTCTAGTGCACTGATATGCCAATTCATAGCTGGATCTGAAGAGAGGCCGGTTTCCAAAGCAAAAATATGATGGCTGAGATCTTCAAAACAGTCTTCTATGGTGTCATACCCAGATTTTGATCCAAATATAGAAAACCAAGGGGTCCATGCATGGGCGGGGATAAGGTGTATGCGTGCTGATATGTGGAGTAAAACTTCAAGTAGGTTGCGTGCTGAAATGCCTAATATGGGGCGTCCATCAGCAGCGAGGTTTCCTATTTTGCTCAATTGTTTATTAATGGCTTCTACGGTATCTAAATCGGGGGCATATACTAAGTAGTGTCCTTTTCGCACACGCTTTTTGTGTGTATAGATACAGCTTATCTCAGTGCTTAAACAAAAACGTACATCAATGGGCTTGGGGTTGATTTCTGGTATAAAAGAGGTGTGGGGAGGTTCTTTTAGTCGATATAAACCACTGCCATCACCTACAAGATTTTGCTTGAGGTTGTCAAACCAAGCAGGATGGGTAAAGTCTCCGGTGCCTACTACATCAATACCTTTTATCCTAGCCCACTGGTATAAGCTTGCTAAGCTTAAGTATTTGCTAGTAGCCATGGCATAAGGAGAGTGTACGTGTAAGTCAGCTATAAATGGCATAATGGTCAAATCTAAAAGTTATACTTCCTGGCTAAAAGTAGCTAAAACTTATTAAAAAAAGGAAACAACACTTGCCAGTTTTGAAAAATAGGTTGTAAAAAGATTTTTAACCTAATAGTTTTGTTAAAATTTTTTTCATATTTAAAATTTACCCTATGACATATGCCAACCCTACCATGAGTTTTTACCTCATAGGTTTTATTGTAGCTTTTGTGTTGATGAGCACGTTAAGCATTGTAAAAATAGTACCTGAAAGCCAAGAGTGGACCTTAGAGCGGTTTGGGAAATTTACCCGTATTTTAAAGCCAGGCCTTCATTTTATCACGCCTTTTGTAGATAAGGTAAGTCAAAAAATCAGCCTAAGAGAGCGTGTATTAGATATACCTCCTCAGGATATTATCACTAAAGATAATGCTATGGTAACGGTAGATGGGGTGGTATTTTATCGGGCTTTTGATAGCAAAAAAGCAGCTTATCAGGTATATGACCTTAACTTGTCTATTACGCAACTGACTTTAACTAACATACGTACGGTAATGGGGGAAATGGAGCTAGACCATTTGCTTTCTAATAGGGAGGTGATCAATGCAAAGCTTTTGAAGGTAATTGACGAGGCGACTGACCCGTGGGGGATTAAGGTGACACGTATCGAAATTAAAGATATTCAGCCTCCTAAAGATATCCAGGAGGCGATGGGTAAACAGATGAAGGCGGAGCGAGAAAAAAGAGCTTCTATACTTAATTCACAAGCTCACAGAGAAGCTAAGGTAAATATTGCTCAGGGGGAGAGGGAGGCTGCTATACTCATGGCAGAGGGGGCAAGGCAGGCTGTAGTGCTTGAGGCGGAAGCTAATAAACAAAAGGTTATTTTGGAGGCTGAGGCTCGTGAGCGTAAAGCTGCTGCAGAGGCCGTTGCTTTAGAGGCTTTGGGTAAAGGCAACAAAAGTGCAATGCAATACCTCTTATCCCAATACTCTATCAAATCTCTCGAAGCGCTTTCCACCTCTAAAAATCATAAAACTATCATCTTGCCACTAGGGGCAAGTAATGTATTGGGTGCATTGGCAGGTTTGGTAGATACAGGGCAGGAGCTTTTGAAAAGAGAGCAGGCTGAAAAGGTCAAGGTGGATGAAAAACAAAAGTAAATAGGCGGGTAGGCAAACTGTATAAGGTGATTTTTTTCGAAGCTTCTACACAATGTATGAAGTGCTTTTGTATACATCTAACCTTGCTTCGCAATACTAGGGGGAAATTAAATTTTTGTAATGATGGGGTGTAGTCGCGTTAGTCACGCACACTTGTCTAAGTCTTGCCTATTACTTTTTCTATAGTGGGTTGAGATATGGCGCCTAAGCGGTAAAGTTTAGGTAGGTTTGCATCAAATCCGATAATGGTAGACTCAAGCCTTAATTGGCACTTACCTCCATCTAAAATATAAGGGATTTGATTGCCTAGCTGGTTTTGTACTTCTTCTGCAGTGATGCAACTAGGTTGGCCAGATATATTTGCACTGGTTACTACTAGGGGAAAAGAAAGACTTTCTAGCAGTTTTAGTGTGGTATTTTGGTTAGGTATTCTTATGCCTACTTTGCTAGTTCCCGATGTGATTAAATCTGGTATGAAAGATTTTTTTTCGAGTAAAAGGGTGAGTGGGCCAGGCCAAAAGGCATAGGCCATTTTTTTTGCTTCTGGCGGCATATATGCTACTAGCTCTTCTACTTTGGCCAGGCTATGCGTTTGTATGATAAGTGGTTTAGATTTAGGTCTTTGTTTGATTTCAAAGAGTTTGTTTACTGCAGGCATATTAAAAGCGTGAGCTGCCAGCCCGTATACAGTCTCTGTGGGGATGGCTACAATTTGCCTATCTTCTAATAGCTTTTTGGCTCTTGTTAGGTTGGTTCCGATCATAAGCTTAGCATGGTGTTTGGGGTGTAAATAGGTAGTTTTTTAATCTTTTAACAGATGGGTAATAGCCACAGGGCTTCTTGTACTTCTTCGCTTGCAAATATGTATTGTTTAGGGGCTTGCTGTATCTTTTTTATAGAGAATGATAATCAAACTATAGAAAAATTGAACAAGGTGAAGGCCGTGATGTGGTGTGCTTGGCTGGGGGGTTGAATGGGGTTATTCAAATTTTTGGGTATAGTAAAGCCCTCCTGTATGTAAGGCTAAAATGGTGGTGTTTGGCGGGAAAAAATTTTTATTAGCCAAATCATAGATGCCGTAAAGCATTTTTCCCGTGTAGATATATTCAATGGGAATATGGTGTTTTTTGATAAAATTGGTAATGAAATGGGTAAGTAGTGTGTTTTTTTTTGCATAACCGCCAAAGTGGTAGTTTAGGTTGATGTCAAATGTGTGGTGATTTAATGGAGTATGAAAAGTTTGTTCATAGGCTTTTAAAAGCCTATGGGTGTCGTTTTTTAAGAAGCTTGCATTTTTTAACACAGCAAAGCCTAAAATTTTTTTCTTGCTAGGGGCCCCGACTACTAGTCCTGCCAATGTACCTGCTGTGCCACAGGGGGTACAGATATAGTCCCATGGTAGGGAGATTTGGTTAATGATTTCTTTAGACCCTTTTACGGCCCATACATTAGAGCCTCCTTCTGGTATATAATAAAAGTCGCCAAATTGCTTTTTTAGGGTTTTAATGAATGGGGGGGTATGTTTTTGTTTATAGGTGGCTCTGTCTAGGTAGGTTAGGTGCATGCCAGATTTTTGGGCAAAGCTTAGTATGGGGTTTAGAGGGGTGTTTTTTTCGCCTCTAATGATGCCTATTGCATTGAAATTATAGGCTTTGCTAAGCTTGGCAAGTGTATAGATGTGGTTGGAGTAAGCCCCTCCAAAACTTAATAGTGTATTCTTTTTTTGTTTTTTCGCATTTTCTAGATTGTATTTTAGCTTAAACCACTTATTGCCTGAAAAGTGTGGAGGAAGCAAATCTAGTCTATATATATAGACTAGAATTTTCTTTTTTAAAAAAATGGGTTCTTGAATTTTTTGTAAGAACACTTTTGCTTGGTATTTAGGCTTTGTAGAAAAAAAATCTAAAGCTTAGCATCTTGCTTCAGTGATTTTTTCAATTAATAGCTTAGTTGCTTTTTGTAAAGAGGCCTGCTTCATACCTTCTGCTGTTTCTTCTTTGTAGGTGCCTCCTGCTGCATTCTTATGCCCACCACCGTTAAAGTATTTAGCTATTTTATTGACAGCTAAGTCTCCTACAGATCGAAATGAGAGGCGTATTTCATGATCATACTCTGTAAGCAATACAGCACAATCTATTCCTTCTATACTGAGCGGATAATTGGTAAGCAATTGTGTGTCCGTTGGTTTTAAGTTAAATTTTTCATAGTCGTTTTTCTCTATAGCAAAGTAAGCAGTTCTTGAGTTGGGTATTATATGGAGTCTATGAGTGATAGCATGTGCTAAAAAATGCAGATTTTCAATGGTGCCATTTTTTCTCATATTTTTATTTATTTCACTTATATCCACGCCTTTTTCTAAAAGCTTAGCTACTACCAAGTGTGTGTCGGGATGAGTTCCTGAGTTGTGAAAAGAGCCTGTATCTGTAAGTATGCCAGTATATAAACATGTGGCAATTTGCTTATCTATTAGGCTTGCTTGTTCAAAGGCAATAATCATTTTGTAGATAAGGAGCGTGGTAGAAGAGGCATTAGGGTCACAAATGCATATTTGGGCAAAGTCTTGTGGGTCGTGATGGTGGTCTATAATGATTTTAGTAGCTTGTGATTTTTGTACAGCAAGGCTCATGGGCTCAATTCTAGATAGGTTTGAAAAGTCTAAACAAAAAATGATGTCAGCTTGCTCTATACGTTTTTTTAATTCAGGTTGATTATCTTCTTCATACACAAAAATTTTACTTTGCGCATCTATCATCCAAGCTAAGTAGGCGGGGTATTTGTTGGGGCTTATGATCATGATATGATGGTGTTGTTTTTGAAGAAATTTTGCTAAACCTATTGCACTACCTATGGCATCTCCATCAGGATTTTTATGCATGGTGATTACTATATTTTTAGGGGTATGCAATAGTTGACCTACTGCTTCAATTTGTTGATTTTGTCTTTTGGACATAATTTTTGGATAGATAATTATTTTTAAATTTTAAAAATGCTTAATTTTATAAGTACGATTTGTATTTTAATGATAGCTTTTTAGCTCAATAAATGTAAATAAAGTAAGTCGCCAAACAAAATGTTTTGCAATACTTAGAAAATTGAA
>JBCCHA010000027.1:0-8919 GCA_039028995.1 Bacteroidota bacterium
AGCTTCCTAAACACACACAAAATCATCTAGATGGTACAATGAGGAAATAGTTCATGGCAGTACCAACTGCTACAGCAAAAAGAGCAGGAACCAATTTATCTTGGTAATATTTGTCACCTAGATTTGTTTTCACAAATTCAGCAAAAGCAAAGCACATGATAACAACGGAAACAGCTGAAATCATGGCACCTTTTCCAATGTGCATCCAATTAATATCCTGCTTGGTATCTTCGGCTTTAGATAACTGTTCACTAGCGAAGTTAGTTACTGACTCTTGTGGGTTTGATGCTTGTGCCAAAGAGAATACGCTGGCCAACATTACAAAGCTTGTAAAAATAATTGATTTTTTCATAAGTATGAAGTGATTAATAGTTTTAAAAATATAGGGCTAAGTTAAGGAAAAGATGCTTATAAAAAAATTGTTTGTCTAAAAATCAGTAAATCTGTGCCAAAAAACTAATCTTATTGCGCCCAAATTTTAAGATTGCTATTGAAAATTTATACTTTAATAGTCTGTCCAAAAGTTATAAAAATCAACGCTTTTAAGTATGCAAGCTTAGATGTTTATATAATGACGCAACGCTTGTTTTCATAATCATCTTGTATGCTTTTAAACTTCACGTTTTCCTTAATAGTCCCATCCGTATATTTTACAGTCACACGTTGATTTCTACTCGCTACTTTTTCACTCTGTATAGGGCTATTAGTTATATTTCCCGACAAGGCTTCTGCATTTTCATCATCTTGTTTACTTTCTTTCAAATATGAAGGCTTTGCTTTCTCCCACCTATCTTCTTGCACAATTGTTGTATCTGTCAAATCTATGTCATAAAGTAAACCAACCACTTCTTTATTAATCTCATTCATCAACTGCTTGAATAGTTTCAATGCTTCAAACTTATATACTAGCAGCGGGTCTTTATTTTCATAGCGTGCATTGTGAGTGGAAGCTTTTAGTTCATCCATGTTTTGCAGATGATGCTTCCAGTGCTTATCTATATAATGTAAGACAATACTGCTTTCTATAGATTGCATAGCTGTTTTTCCTTTTGACTCAATTGCCTCCCAAGCATTTATCATCGTATGTATCGACTCACTCTGTGTATTTTCTGACTTAAAAATAAAAGGCAATTCACTATTTCGTTTAAGTTCTCTGCCATCTTCAACAAACTTAAAATTGGCAAAAAAATCTTGATTTTTTTGTTTTTTCTTGATGTAAAACTGGTAGGCTTCTTTATAAATTGTATTGATTAATCTTTCCGCAGGTGCATTAGCAAACTCTTTTTCTGAGATGAGTGAATTGATTTTCAGTATATCGATTACATCAAGCTCAAAGCTCTTGTAATCATGCCCTTCTTGCTGAGCTTTTGTTACGATTTGCGTAATGGTATAGTGCAGCATATGCATAATATCCAGATTTAGCCTATCTCCATGTAAAGCGTGATCTCTTTTCTTATATATCACACTCCTTTGCATATTCATTACATCATCATATTCTAAAGCCCTTTTTCGGTATGCAAACTGATTTTCTTCCAAACGCTTTTGGGCATTTTCTATAGCAAGCGTAATGTATCTATCTTGAATAGCCTCTCCTTTTTTGGTGAATATACTGTCTACTCGACTTCCTATTACACCATGTTTGAAGTGCATCATCAGGTTGTCTTCAAGCGATATAAAAAATTGGGAGGAGCCTGGATCTCCTTGTCTACCTGCACGCCCGCGTAGCTGTCTGTCTACACGGCGATTTTCATGGCGTTCTGCCCCTATAATAGCTAGTCCCCCTGCCTCTTTGGCAGCAGGGCTTAATTTTATATCTGTACCTCTACCTGCCATATGGGTGACTACGGTAACTACGCCTTCTTGTCCTGCACGAGCTATGATTTGAGATTCTTTTTTATGATTTTTAGCATTAAGTATTTGGGCTGGATTAACTTTTAACTTTTTGCCTACTTTTTCAGACTCCTCTACTGTAGAAGTCCCTATAAGTATAGGTCTGCCAGTATGCCTTAAGTTTTCTACCTCTTCCTTGATAGCCTCAAGCTTTTCTTCTTCCGTTTTAAAGATTTTATCATTTCTGTCTTCCCTACTCACAGGCCTATGAGTAGGAATAACCACTACCTCTAGGTTATAGATGTCCCAAAGCTCTTTGGCTTCAGTTTCAGCAGTACCTGTCATACCTGCTAGCTTGTTGTACATTCTAAAGTAGTTTTGTAGGGTAATGGTAGCATAAGTTTGACTTGGATCTTCAATTTTAACATTTTCTTTAGCCTCAAGTGCTTGGTGTAGCCCGTCTGAATAACGTCTGCCCATGAGTATACGTCCTGTTTTTTCATCTACAATTTTTACTTCTTGATTGATTACTACATAGTCTATGTCTTTTCTAAATAGCGTATATCCTTTCAGCAGTTGGTGTATAGCATGGATTCGGCTAGATTTTTTGCTATAATCTTCAATCAATGCACTTCTTTGACCAATTTTTTCCTCATGGCTTAGCTGGTCACTATTTGCTATTAGAGCCATCTCTGTAGCGATGTCTTGTAGTACAAAAAAATCAGCCTCCTCTTCTTGTTTAGTCAGGTGAGCAAGGCCTTTTTCTGTAAGCTCTATAGTATTTTCTTTCTCTTCAATAGTAAAGAAAAGCAATTCATCTGCCTCAGGCATTTTTCTACTATTCTCTTCTAAATATTCACTCTCCGTATCAGCAAGCAGTTTTTTCATACCCTTTTCACTTAAGTATTGAATAAAAGGCTCATGTTTAGGCAGTCCACGATATATTCTAAGCAGTGCCAATCCTGCCTCTTGCGTTTTATTTGCCTTTATTTTTTCTTTAGCCTCTTTTAAAAGCCCTACAATAAGTTCATGCTGTGCACTATACAGTTGTTGTACACGTGACTTGAATAGATAATAGTATGCAGTGTCATTATAGCTAGCTGGCCCAGAAATAATGAGAGGCGTGCGTGCATCATCTATTAAAACAGAGTCCACCTCATCTACTATAGCATAATGATGAGGTGGCTGTACCTTCTCTTTAATAGTTGTAGCCATATTATCACGTAAGTAGTCAAACCCAAACTCATTATTTGTTCCATACGTAATATCTGCCAAATAAGCTACTCTTCGCGCTTCAGAACGCGAATCATATTTGTCTATACAATCTACTTTGAGGCCGTGAAACTGATAGATAGGACCTACCCACTCAGCATCTCGCTGAGACAAGTAGTCATTCACTGTGATAACATGTACCCCTTTGCCTGCAAGTGCATTAAGGTATGCAGGCAAAATGGCTGCTAAGGTTTTTCCTTCTCCTGTAGCCATCTCTGCTATTTTACCTTGATGCAATATAATACCACCCATAAGCTGTACATCATAAGGCACCATATCCCAAGTCACCTTTTGTCCACCAGCCAGCCACTGATTATGCCAGCAAGCTTGATTGCCTACTATTTCAACATGTGCATACCTTTCAGCCAGCACCCTATCATATTCAGTTGCCTTTACATAGAGTGATTCATTTTCCTTAAAGCGGCGTGTAGTCTCTTTAACAATAGCAAAAGCCTTAGGCAGCACATTATTTAGCGCTTTACTTAATTTTGCTTTATACTTTACCTCCAGCTTATCTAACTGGGAAAAAATTTGTGTAGTTGCTGTAAGCCCATCCTGGTTGCTAGCCTCCCCTTTAAGCTGTAAAATAGCATCATACTCTTTTGCCGTTTCTTTTTTAATCTCCTCTTTTAGCAAGTAAGTTTGGTAGCGTAGCTCATCATGACTTAATGATTTTAGTTTTTCATAAGCTTGATTAATTTGCTTTACGTAAGGATTAAGCCTTTTTAATGTCTTTTGCGATGAGGTGCTAAATAATTTTTGAATAAAAGTAAACATAAGTCTAGTATATTTTTTGCAGGATCAAATAGGCGTATTACCTACTAATTTCCCGTCTACAAATATATACACTACAGCTGTTCTTTAGAAAAATTAGTAAACTTTGCTAGTCTTCACGCATAGCTTTAATTAATAAAAATACAGTTTTAGTTTAAGATAAAACACAGCTCCAAGCAAATGTAAATCTGAACTACTGCTTAATCAAAACAAGTTTATACACTGCCATTATGGCTTTATATATATATTTGGCAAAAAAATTGTGAAGCTAAGTATAACATAAACCGACATTATATGAATAACTCTACTGCCCCTAAAGAAGAAAATCTAGTGCAAGATTCTTCTCAAACACCCTCTGCAGAAAAGCAAGTTGAACCCCAAGCTGAGCACTTAGACTGGAAAGACAAGTATTTGCGTATTTATGCAGAATTTGAAAACTATAAAAAACGCATTGCTAGGCAGCAGGTAGATTGGTTACAAATGGCTAATGAGGAAATCATTAGTGCACTTTTACCTACATTAGAAAATTTCGAACTTGCCCTTCAGCCCAATGAAAAAAACCAACAAGTGCCTAAATCTGGCATACAAATCATTTATGACAAGCTGTTTGCATCTTTGCAACAAAAAGGATTAACACCAATCAAGCCGGAAGTAGGTGACGATTTTGACTACATGCATCATGAGGCACTTACTAAAATGAAAGTAGAAGATGAAAAATTAAACGGAAAGATCACTGAAGTAGTAACCAAGGGGTATTTACTTCATAACAAAGTACTTAAACCAGCAAAAATTATAATTGGCACACTATAATTTAACCAAAACTATCATTCCTCAATATGGCAGTAAAAGACTATTATCAAATACTAGGGGTAAACCCAGATGTTACGCAAGCAACATTAAAAAAGGCCTATAGAAAAATAGCCTTGAAATACCATCCTGATAGAAATAAAGACAATCCACATGCAGAAGAAAAATTTAAGGAGGCAGCAAAAGCTTATGCTGTATTAAGTGATGAAAAAAAAAGAAGAATTTATGATCAATATGGTCATGAAGGTTTAGAGGGGCAAGGATATCAGACTGATTCAATTAATTTAGAAAATATTTTTAAACAGTTTGGCAATATATTTGGTCAAAACAGTTTTGGGGAATTTTTTGGCCATCATGCTTACCAAAAAAAAGGCACTAATCTTCGCATACAACTTAAGGTAAGTTTACAGCAGGTCGCTAAGCCTTTAGAAAAAACTATAAAGCTTAAACGCTATGCCAACTGTTCTACATGTGGAGGCAATGGCTCTAAAAATGGCACTGCCTTGCAAGTATGTAGAAGCTGTAATGGTTCTGGCAAAGAAAAAAAAATGTCCAATAGCATGTTCATTCACATGTTTAGCACACAACCCTGCAGCCATTGTCAAGGGGAAGGAAAAATCATACAGATATCATGTAATGATTGTCAGGGCCAAGGAAGGAAAAAAATAGAAGATTTAATCACTATCAATCTTCCTGCTGGTATTGCCCATGGCATGGAGTTTTCTATGACAGGAAAAGGCAATGCCCCTATTCGAGGAGGTATACCAGGTGACTTGATTATCTCTATAGAACAAACCGAAGATGCTTCATTAAAGCGTAATGGTATTGATATTCACTATAAATGCTACATAAGTTTTGTAGATGCAGCCTTAGGTGCTAAAGTTGCCGTCCCCACATTGTATGGTGAAGTCCTTGTCAAAATACCATCAGGCACACAAAGCGGACGTGTCATGCAGCTTAAGAACAAAGGGCTCCCCGCTCTTGATAGAAGTAATGAAATAGGCATACAATTTATACACGTATACGTATGGACTCCAAAGAAGCTAACTAAAGAAGAGGCAAAAGAAATTGAAAACTTGCGGAAACTCAAAGGCCTTCAACCTGATGAAAAGCATAAAGAATCCTCATTTTTTCAAAAACTAAAAAATCTTTTTTAAATCTAGCTACTCATTTCATGCCATCAAACACCATCTAATTTCACTACGTCCTTATCCAAAAAGCATCCTATCAAATTACCCCTTTCCAAACAAAATTCTAAACTAATGAGCCAAAACAAAATAAGCTAGCTGTTTTTTGTTAAGAAAGTCACCAATAAAAAATATATTAGCTACCTTTTTAACAGTATAAATATTAATAGCCATGCACAAGCACTTATTACTACTAGTATCTTGTTTATTCACTTATGTATTAGCCACACAAGATCTTCAAATAGGGAAATCCGTGCCTCTTTTTCAAATGCAAACCCAAAAAAATGCTCACTTGGCTTTAGACCCAAATACAACAGATAATATTCTTCTTTTTTTATCTTTTCAAGAAAAGAGAGTATTCAAACAAACTTGTAAAACCGGTAGTCAAACTGTAAAAAAAATACTGTTTACAGAAACTTACAAAAAGCATAAAAAGGTAATGCAGTATATGATCACACATGACTTTGATGAGCCTTTTCATGAAAAAAACTATTTAGAGGAGTATAGGGAACCTAGAAAGGTTTTCTTTAAAGAACTTGCCGATGAGCCTGAATTATTGCTTATTTTTTTGGAAAAATATCCTAAGATGCTATTCATTAGAGACTTCGAAAAACATTCGAGGGTAAGATTAGCATTTCAAAAAGGCATGGCCAGGCAAGGAGACACATTCTTAAAAACAGTTTTGGATATAGCTGAAAAAAATCAAAAAAAACTTCTGAACGCAAATACATCTACTGTTAATTATTCTTGCATGCCTACTCGTTTTTATCATATTACGCTAAATACCCATTTGCTAGATCGTATATGTAAATTTGTAGACAACTATGAGAAAAGTCCCAAGGTAACTCAGAAGTGGTATAATAAAATTTTTTCTTATTATAATGAAGAACTTGGAAGTAAATATAAAGCAAATATGAGCCTTACCCCTCTTTTGAAAACCGAGGAAATAACTCTTGAAGAGCTAGAATACCTAAAAAGCGCTAATGATGCAGTCATAAAACTACTCCTTGGATGCAGTGTGCTATTATTAAAAAATATGAAAATAAGCCAAAGCGCTGTGTACGTACAAGAATGTAAAAAAACACACACCCGTACAATTAATAAAATTTATGAATGGGAGGAAAAAAGGAAAGATCCAACCCCAAAAAGGCAGGCTGCACTTAAAAAACTGATTATATCTTCTACTTGCTTGACAGGATTATGGATTGTAGCAAAAAATATGTTAGGTCCCTCATAGCTTGTCAAATGTCAATATTTTTGCTCAAATTTAAATCTTATCAAAAAATAATCTTGCAAGGTATGCTTAAGTATTATTTTTTACTTTTGTGTCTAACCTTTTTTACTACTACTCATTTCTTATGAAACATCTTCACACTATTTTAATCACCTTTTTTTTAATCACCTTTTTACCTGCTCAAAAAAGTGCAAGCCAAAGTACCCCAAACTTCAAAAGGCTAGTGACCACCACAGCGCAAAAATCTTCCCAGCAAGAAAACCAAAAAAACAAAGTCAGTAAGTTGAAAAAATACCCTATTACCCTTCTAATCATAATCACCACCACCCTAATATCCCTTATAAACATCTGTACATCTACCCCCTTATTCCATGCATATGTATTAAAAACAAAAAAATTTAACATGAATAAAAACGGATATACCCTCCTTACAGCAGGCTTTATACAGTCCAGGTGGCACACCTTAGCCCTTAACATGCTATACTTATACCTATTCGGCAAAAATGTAGAGTGGCATTACGCAAAGCACTGGGGCCCTGTCAAAGGGCGGCTTTTATATTTACTCACCTACTTAGGAGGTATTCTCACCAGTAATGCTTTTTATCTACACCATCATAAAAAAGAAAACATCACGCGCAAAGGATGTGCTGCAGGCATCTATGCCCTCCTAGCCAGTGAGTTTCTGCTTCATCCTACCCAAAAAATACATAAAGTCCCCAATTGGATTTCCATACCCTCAGCCCTATTGATTGACCTGATAGTCCCCCTGCTCACAAAACAAAAAATCACCTTCTTTGTCCGTATAGTAGGGGCAAGTTACGGTATAGTGTTGAATGGCATAGCAACTCCCAGCGTCTTTAAAAAATGCTATAGCGATCTATTCCAGCCAAAAATTGATGAGAAAAAACATTTTCCGAATCTATTTTGAATTTTGCGTAAGTAGTTGAAATCACCCTTAACTTTCACTTAATTAGTTGCTAAACCACTCACACAAAATTCTGCCAGTACCCAAAAGTTAATTATCCTTGTTTTCATCTTCTTCTTGTGTTGCTTGCTCACTATACTTAGGTGCTTTTTGGTTGTCACCAAAAAACACACCTAGCGCATTGTAAGCTCTTTCTATACTATTTCTTTCACTCTGGTTGGTTTTTATCACATATTGTAAAAAGAAATCTAGGACTTTTCTGTTTTCTTTTGTACACTTTTCTTGTATCTCCTGTAAGATATTCTCTTTTTTACTATAGCGTTCGTGTATGCCACACAGTTCTTTATCAACTTGTTGTTTTTCTTTTGAAGTCTTATTTCTTTCTCTTTGACGACGGTTGTCTAAGGATGTTAGCGACTTATCAATCCTTTGTATGCTATTTTTTGCAGCTATAGTTTGGTATTTTCGAGCATAAAAATTAACCTTGACATCTGCTGATTTTCCTAAGTCAGTTTTATAATCAATTTTCCAATCTCCTGAAAAATATTGATCAGGTTTTGCTTCTAGCACAAGCCACTTATTTTCTTCTTTTGCATAGGTAAACAAGTTGCTTAGTACTTTATCTTCGGGTTTGGTGATCCAAAATGTTCCATTAGAAGCCTTACACTCTACCTTACACACCATTTCTTGCTGGTTATAGTAGAATTCTTTGTTAATGCGTCCCTTGCTTATAAATTCAGCTCCTGCAAATAAATAGTTACCTGCACTAATAACTGTACCAACTAAGCCACCAGCAAGTCCACCAGCAAGGCCACCAACACATTCACCAGCCCTTCCAACAAACCCTATTGGGCCTTTAGTATCATTTCTCATTAGGCGGCCTGTATTAT
>JBCCHA010000028.1:0-8868 GCA_039028995.1 Bacteroidota bacterium
CTTTAGAAATCAAAATTCCTTTAATTTTACTGCTTAAAGAATCATAATCTACCGCAGCAATATCGCAACCATGTAAAATAGCCATACTTGCTTCGAAAGCACTACCAAAAATATCAACAAATTGAGACTTAAATCCTTGATTATCTTCTCCAAGACTTGTATTAGCAAATTGCTCAAGTTCTTCATCTAGATGAGTACATATTAATTTATCGTCTAAATGACTTATTAATTCGTAGTTCAAACCTCTTAAAATATTGTTAATAGATTCTTCTAATTTATCTGTTTTTTCAATACTAGCATTTGAATCTAAAAATGCCTTTGCTTCTTTCAAAGCAATAAGATTTTGTTTAACTAAAAAAGACTTATCAAAAAGGACATTTCTAACAACTTGTTCCTTAACCCGATCAACCTCTTTAACTACATCTTCAGAGTCACCCAAATTTCTTTGATTAGCAGCCTCACGAACAGCAAGAATTTTATCAGCAACAATTTGCTTAGCATTAAGCATCCCCTCATCTATGTTTGTAAGCCACTTCGCAAGATAATAACCCTTACGATTATGTTCAGGACCAACTAAAGCAAGCAAAGCGCTATGAAAAGTATCCACAGCCTCATTAACAACCTCAGAAGCACTCTGAACAGCATCCACATTATCATGAAGCATATTATCAACATTCACTTCTACTACTACTTCTTCTTCTCCTCCTACTTCTTCTTTGTTACTTAATCCAGATAGTTGATTAATAGTGTTAATAGCTTGCTTCAAATAGTCTATAAACAAATCAACTTCTTCTTCATTTTCTGGTTTTTTAAATTCTACAAATACTTTCAACGCATGCCTGAACTCTTTTACTTGTACTTGTTGCTGAATCTCAGCATCATTATCCTCATCCTCATTAGTATCAATAGCACCAGTAGTACCAGGATGAGAAGGCCCATTAGACCCACCTAGACCCGGAATTTGAGACATTTTTTTACCCCCAATTAGTGAAGTAGGATCATGTTCTAAAAGCTCTGAACTACGAATTAAAGGACTATTAACGACATAAGAGGCATGTGATCCAGTACCAGACAAAACACTTGGATCAGCTTTATTAGAGTCTGCTTTATTAGGATCTTGAGGAGGAGCAGGCGAGGTAGCAGGTGTAGAAAACACACTCACTGCTTCATCTTCTACGTGACTGAACTGTTTTGCAAGTCTGTCCTGAAAAATCGTTAATGAGGCAAATTTTTTAGCATCATAATCAATAGGCTTACTAGAATATACTGATTTTAGGTTTGCTTCATTATAGATTTTGTGCTTTACTTGCATTGTTGTTTTTACCATTAGCCCTCTTTTTTTTTCACCTTTGACTGCATAAAATGTTTGCTTACCATTTTCTTTATTTTCTTTAGCCTTTGCATATTCTTTGTTTTGCTCAGCATGCTCCAATACCTCTTTTGGAGTATGATCTAATTTTATTCTAGGCTCTTTTCCTATAAATGTTGATATAAGACCATCACGCTTTTTGCCGTATATGCTATCTTCCATACAAATTTGTAATGCATCATATGCAAGAGATGTACTTATTTCATCATCAAGTTTTTGATCTTGATATACTTCATCTGCTATTGGAATCGAAAAAGCAAAGAATTGCTTTACAGATTTTTTATTTTCACCTTCCATTTCCATGATATCTATTGCAAATCCATACCCATTAGCTTCTTTCTCTTGGCTATCACTTTCATCTTCATACACTTGCGTCTTCTTTTTTACCTCTTTAATTTGGAAAATATGCTCATTTTTATCTTGGTCTTCAAGTTTAAATTCAAGTCTTAAATGTTCTTCGCCAAGTTTACTATCAAAATCATTTGTAGTTTCGCCAAGCTTTAGACATAAGTTTTCTAGATTAAAAACCAGATCTGAATCATCATTACCTTCATTTAAATTTATTATTGTTTTGATATTTTCATCAAACAATTGTAAAGCTCTGAGTGATTTAGAGTTGTAAAATCCCTTTTTTTCTTTAAAAGGATAAACCAAAAAAAATGTTTGCTCAGCCCTTTTGTTTAAACTAACCTGCTTCTCAATCAATTCACCATCTTCATCATTGACATCAACAGCACCAGCTTGCAAGCCTTTACCTAAGTTTTGCAAGTTATTGAACATAGTATCCAACTCCGGATCCGCTGCATCATTGCTTGCTTCTTTTTCATCTTTTTTATTAGCATCCTCAGCACCATTGGCACTAGCGGCTGCTGAAGCTGCTGAAACATTTCCATCAGCTTCAGCAGCCTGAATGACGCCATGAAATGGCATAGCTAGATACACCAAAGAAAGGTGTAATAAAAAAGATATACTTTTTCTTTTGAAAGAAGTAGACATTATCATAATTATATAAGATTTAAAAAATTGTTTATGTTGCCAAATATATATGTTTCTGAGAGAAACCACCTACATTTTTTAAAAATATTTTTTAAGACCTGGCAAAACATGCTTGTATAGGCTTCACCATGGCATAGCAAATGCAGTATAAGGAGCCATAAAGGCCTTACAACTCTATATAGACTAACCAAAGCAAAAAACAGGATTAGGGCAATTAACCACAAAGACATGTGCATAAGCAAATCGCATATACACGTGCTTTTCTATATCCTTTCATAGCAAGATACTTTAGCACAAACCCATATTTTTGAGTGTAGCTATAAGCTCATCAATGCTTGACAATTTACCTACCCCGACAAATCTATTCATCCCGGCAGCTAAACAACTGCTGATATATTCAGGCGTATTCAAAGCAGAAAAACCTATAATAGGGGCACTAAAACCCATATCGCGTAGTATTTTGGTAGCTTCTACCCCATCCATTATAGGCATGATGCCATTCATAATCACTGCGTCATATTTGTCAAGGTCTTCGCTCACCTTATCTACAGCTATCTTTCCATTGTACGCCACATCTATTTTGAGGGCTAATTTGTCTTGTTTTACAAGGTGCTTAATGACTTTTATCACAAGTTTATAATCTTCTACAAGTAATATATTTTTCATGACCAATTAAATTTAGGAGACGAAGGTAACTGTTTGCCTGAAAAAAAACTCCCTTTACTATGTAAAAAACGAAGTGTATAGATCGCTTGAAAAAATGGTTTTATTTTGGTTTAAAAAATCTTTTTTTGAAATAAAAAGCCTAAACAAAATAGGGGAATAGGCACATGCGCCCTGTAGCAAAAACCAACACCTTATATATATAAGGAAAGCCTCTATCTATACAAAGGTTCAAAACTAGCGATATCTACAAAATCTTTTGCCAAAAATTTAGCCAAAGCCAATTGCCCCATATAGCTAGCTCTAGGATATAGCTTAGGCATAAATCGACTATTTGCATGACCCACCAAATGCGAAGCATAACGATCAGCCCCATCACCCATAAAGTACACCTTCTGATGAGCAAGCCATTTTTCAAAAGTAGCAATAGCCACCTTATACTTTTCCCCCTCAGCCTCTACCCCCCCCTGAGCATTCACAACTACCCCATACGCATTTTGATTTTTCGCATCCAGCAGTGCACAACACACCCCCCCAGTCACACTTCCCCTTCCCTGAGCAATAATAGACCCTAGGGTATCAATGGCTATCAAAGGCAAGTTAGCCCCCAAACAAACCCCCTTAGCAAAGCTTAAACCCACACGCAAACCCGTATAAGAGCCCGGCCCTGCACTCACAGCCACTGCCTCCAAGTCCCCCAGAGACTGCGTGCCCAATTTCAGCACCTCATCAACTGCATCCGCAAGCAAACTATTATGCGATTTGCCTACATGATGGACTATCTCTATACCAGCCAGCAATCTATCTGCTTGATACAAAGCAACAGACAATACGGGCGTAGCAGTTTCTATACAAAGTAAATAAGGCATATAAGCTATCCTATGAATAAAATAAAGCCCAATATATGACAATGTCACCATTTTTGACGAAAGGAAATCAAAAACTACACCTATATAGATGGCCGATTAGACCCAGCCGATTTTGGGGCAAGGCCATTACCAAATAAGCACCAACTCGAAAAAGGACACACTCTACACTTAGGCCTTAAAGCCGTACAAATATTTCTACCATGACTGATAAACCAGTGATGCGATTTGGCCCTATACCTACTGGGCAAATGCCTCATCAGCTCATTTTCTACTGCACGAGGCGTATGCGCATTACCACTTACCAACCCCAAACGCCTAGACACCCTAAACACATGCGTATCCACAGCTATCACAGGCCTATTGTACAAGGTAGAAAGCACCACATGCGCCGTTTTTCTACCCACCCCCCTAAGCTTCTCCAAATCAGCCACATTGTCCGGCACCCGCCCCCCAAAATCCCTTACCAACTGCCCCGCCATATCTATCAAATACCTGGCCTTACTATTAGGATAAGACACGCTACGGATGTAGGGAAAAACTTCGTCAAAATGCGCTTTGGCCAAATGATAAGGCGTAGGAAAAGCCACAAAAAGCCCAGGCGTAATCTCATTGATACGCCTGTCCGTACACTGCGCACTCAATATCACCGCCACCAAAAGCTCAAAAGGCGTACCATAATTCAACAAAGTAACACCCACAGGTTGATGTTGCCTAAAATGACTCAAAAAAGCCTTATACCGATTCGCTAACTTCATTTTATATCTATTTTTTTAAAAAAACACAAAACTATGTAATTAATAGAGCGCTAAAAACCAACTATTTTGCTAGAGCAATTTAACCCATTCATTATTATGAAAACACCTCAACTTTTTATCACTAGCCTACTCCTTACCCCACTTCACTACAGTACCACATCCGCAAGTAGTACACAAGCCGCCCAAAATCAATACCAATACCATATCATGTTCCCCAGCAATGAGATCACAACTACTTCCTTAGGAAGGAATCAACAACTCTATAAAATCAAAAACCTCAGCCAACTCAAAGAAGCCAACCAAGCAACTATAGAAGCCATAGGTGTAGAGTGGGAAGTAGCCAAACTCGAAAACATGATAAGCACCCATATGGGAAAAATTATTTCACAACCCCAAGCACCTGCAAAATCAGAAGCAATAGATGGCAAAGATCTTAAAGCCAATAAGGCACAAAGTAAGGCAACCCTCACTATCCAAGAAAAGCACTATCAAATACCACTTCAACCCAAAAATCAGCATAAAGAAGACCCCAAAAACACCCCTTTAACCCCGCTCTCTATGTGCACACTTTCTCATGCCCAAGAAGCAAAAGCCTACTTGGCACCCTTTGATTGTAAAATAAAAAACAATGAAAAAAAGATTTTCGCTTTGGCAATACCTCATTTTCAACCCACACAAAATATGCAACTCAAAGCTGGCCAAATCAACTATACAGACACCCATCAACCCAATGCCATAAAAGAGATCCATCTAGCCTACATCGCCTCCTTGCTTTTTTTTGAAATGGAAGAAAAAAAAGACCATGTATCCATAAGTTTTAGCTCGACAGCCTGTAAAGAAATTATTCCCAAAGACATCGCAATAGAAGGCATACAAGCAGATCAAATACACTCTGCTGCAATCATGCAATTTAAAAAAACCAAAAAAAAACGCAATCTATTAGGCAGGTTAGGGAAAAAAGCACCGACCCATCCAATTACCAAGCGTGTATTTTACCATACAAAAAATGATAAAACCATAAAAGAAGCCAAAGATTTACAAAGTGCAATTACCATAAATGAAGTAGAAGAAGCGCAACCCCTAAAAAAAGCAAACCCACTTTCTGCAAATGAAAGCCGACAACCCTCCGTTTCATGGATAGATTTAACACCTGGCCATCACCCCACCTCATCTAGCCTATCAGAGATTCAGACGCCAATAACAGATGAGTTAACACATAGGCCCACCTCTACACCTGTCATCAATTCGCATACCGCCACTAGTACTGAAAGCCAAATACCTACCTCACCCTCAACCCCCAAACACCAACAAGCACCCCCATCCCTAAGCCACCAAAAAAATAGCTTAAGACAACCTACACCATCTAGCCTATCAGACATTCAGATGCCAATAACAGATGAGTTAACACATAGGCCCACCTCTACACTCATAATGAATAAGCATACACAAATTAGTCTTGAAAGCCAAATGCCTACCTCCCCCTCAACCCCCAAACACCAACAAGCACCCCCATCCCATACAGCCCCAAAACACCCTGCTGGCAATCTAAAGAAATCCAATACTACAAAAAATAAACCCCAACCCTCTCACAACAATTTCACCCTGAAAATTAGCCACACATACACAAGCCCCAAAAGCCTAAAACTCAATACAAAAGCAGACCTAAACTGGCCACTCTGGATTTTTCCTAGTTTAGCATTAGCAATACTCATCAGTATACTGATCAAGGCCACACCCCCCAAAAAGCGCAGTAAAAGACATATAAAGCCTATGCCCAAAAAACAAATCACATAAAAAGTCCATTTTCTTATACCAATTAATCAACAAATTTTCTATACTTGCATAGTAGTAAAACACATATCACACCTTATAATTAACCATATACCCAACTCAAAAGCCTATTAACCTTTACCGAACCCTACCCATATACAAGTAAAATTCGTAAATCACTAACCCATTAAACCCCCTATATAATGACTCAATCTATTCAAACCCACCTATTACAAGCCAAAAAACTAATTGAACTCAACACATCCACCTATCATGCCATCACCCACCCCGCAAAGCAAGTCATCGTATCCCTCCCCATCATGATGGACAATGGCTTAGTCAAAGTTTTTAAAGGCTATCGAGTCGTCCACTCTGATATACTAGGCCCCTCAAAAGGAGGCACACGCTATGACGAAAGTGTCAACCTAGAAATAGTCAACGCACTGGCCACCTGGATGAGCCTAAAATGCGCCATAGTAGATCTACCCTATGGAGGAGCCAAAGGAGGCATTCAATGCAACCCCAAACGCCTTTCCCAAGCAGAACTAGAAAGATTGACAAGAGCCTATACACGAAGCATGCTTAGCACAATAGGACCCAAAAAAGACATTCCAGCACCTGACATGGGCACTAGTGCAAGAGAAATGGCATGGATAGCAGATGAGTACAGTCGGTGCCTAGGCAAAAAACAACCTGGCGTAGTAACTGGCAAACCCCTCTCACTAGGCGGCGCTTTAGGAAGAGTAGAAGCCACAGGAAGAGGCGTAATGCTAGTCACTGTAGAAGCTGCTGAGCAACTCAACATCCCACTAGCACAATCCTCCGTAATCGTACATGGATTTGGCAACGTAGGCATGCATGCCGCACAGCTTCTAGAGAAAAAAGGCTGTAAAATAATAGGCATAAGCGATAGGTCAGGCGGCTATTTTAATCAAAATGGCATAGATATCACACAAGCCATAGATTATAAAATCACCAACCAAACGCTAGAAGACATGCCCCATGTCCAGCCTGTTGATATCGCCAAATTACTTGGCACCAAAACAGACATATTCATACCCGCAGGTCAAGAAAACATCATTAACAGCCAAAATGCACATCACATCAATGCAAAGCTAGTAGTAGAAGGAGCTAATGGCGCATCTGATCTAGAAGGCGATGCAATAATGCAAAAAAAAGGCACAATAGTAATACCTGACATCCTAGCCAATGCAGGCGGCGTGCTAGTCTCCTACTGCGAGTGGGTACAAAATAATACAGGGCAAATCTGGACTTCAGAACAAGTGAATGCACACATGAAAAGCAAGCTAAGAAAAGCCTTTGAAATAGTATATAGCACCAGCCAAAACTATCAAGTATCTATACGGCAAGGTGCCTACATAGTAGGCCTAGAAAGACTTGCTGAAGCCTATTCACACCAAGGCACTTTTTAAAAAGCACCTCTATACATAACATAGCAAATCAAAATATCTACCAGTATCACCTCCCAGCTAACACCCAGAGTGCATCAAGTATACAAAAAGCTTTTGATTGCCGCTTATTAGCTAGATAAGTAATAAGAAACAATACAATCACCAAATACGCCTATAAAGCCATAGATAAGAAAAAAGCAACTACTTCTTTCTCTTAGTTGCTTTCTTTTTTTCAGGCCATAACCTATACGTAACCAAAGCTATGCAAGAGAGCGTCACTACAGCTGTGGTTTTTTCATATTTGAAGAAATAATAATTAGCCTCATCTGATGAGCTTGGTGAACAATGATCCGATTCGCCTTCTACTTTAGGTAGATTCTGTGAAGAGCTATCCGCATTTGTATCAGTAGGATTATCCATTGGCCACTTAGCATCCGATGCCACAGCCCCATCTACCTTTGTTTTAGTAGATCCCGAAGCGCTTACACCTGGTGAATTATTAGATGTAGACTGAGCTGCTTTTATAGGTATAGTAAAAGGCTGTATTGTATTATTTTTAGCATTGTTAATGATTTCGTCAAATAACAGTTTGACTCTTTTTACAGTGTTATTAAAAAAACCTGGTAAAAATTCTGCATCATTACCGTCTTCTAGTTCTAGCATAAGGTACGAATTATTAACGGCTGTAAAACTTCTATCTTCATTCTTTTTATTACATTTATACACTTTATGAGGGAAATTTGATCCTATGGAAGAGAATGAAGCAGGTATTTTATTATCGGCATACGTAAACACCAAAAAGGTTTGGTTGGCGATTGTATCAGGAGGAGAAGTTGTAGAGTCGCTATCCTCATACAAAAGCGCTTTAATTTTATTAATAAGACACTTTACTTCCCCCCCTTCTGCTCTTAGTGTTTCCTCACTTCGAAACACCAAACATACGGCGTCTATTTGCACAGGGGCACCATTTTGGTCAGCAGCTAAAAAATCCCAAATAGCCTGTTTACTTTTTTCCGTTCCGCCATTTGCCTGCA
>JBCCHA010000029.1:0-8715 GCA_039028995.1 Bacteroidota bacterium
CATAATTTTAACTACTATTATGTACGCTGGGGTTACATTAGAGAATTTGAATCTACTTTTTGTAGCTTGTAGCCTATTTATGCTCATTAACTTCATACTTCTTTTAAGCTGGAAGCGTGTTTATAAAAATGGTTGAAAATGAATATAGCCTCTGTTATTGAAAAAATTAAGCAAATGAACTATCCTGATTTTGTGGCGTATATAGGTCAGATTAATACACCGCCTGGAGAGATGCTGCCAGTGTATGAATGGATTAAAATGGCTGTTATTCAAAAAGGTAGTTACCTATTAGATCTAGCCTGTAGTACACGATTTTCATCTAGAAAAATAAGCAAAATTACCCAGTGTAAAGCACAAGGTATTGACATTTCTCAAAGTGCTATTGAGCGTGCTCGCCAAGCTGCCGGGGCTGCTCATCAATCAGACCGGCTTACTTACCTAGTAGGTGATGCTACTGATCTTGCTTTTGCTGCGGCAACTTTTACGCACATTGTGGCAGGTTGCAATTTTGGTTTCATACAACAAAGAGAAAAAGCATTGGAAGAATGTAAGCGTGTACTCAAATCAGATGGAAGATTATGTGTGGCTAATTTTTATTATGATAAAACACCTCCTGAATCCCTACTTAATCAAGTGCAAGCAGTGATTGGTTTCAAGCCCAATCCTTTATGGACTTTGTTATGGTGGCAGCAATTTTTTAGTGCATCATTTAAGCTTATAGCGCAATCGCATCATAACCTGTCTGTTCACTCGGAAAACGTAGTCCGTGATAAAGTCTATAGTGCTATTTATGAAGAGTCTGAGCCACTTAAACAACAGCCTGAAGCTATAAAAAAGGCTTGTTTTGATCGACTTTTACAAACAAGGCATATATTAAATCAACATAGAAACTACCAAAAATTTGAAATCTCAATATAGAAGCCGGGTATATTATAGATGAATCTATTCAGAAAGTAGCAGATGCCATAGCTCAAAAGCATCCTACTCCTTTTTATATAATGGATATAGATAGTATGGTAACTGCTTATAAACATTTTAGCTCTACTTGGCAAAGTTACTTCAAGAAAGTAAAAGTTGCTTACTCCTATAAAACCAACTCTTTAAAAGGCATTACACAAGCTTTACGCCAGCAAGGAGCTACTGCAGAGGTAGTATCAGGTACTGAATTAACCTGGGCTATAGAGGATGGATTTGCACCTAGAGAGATTTTCTTTGATGGTCCTGTAAAAACGGTTCAAGAGCTGTTACTAGCTTTAAAAAATCATGTAGTTATTCAGATAGATTCGCTAGATGAGTTACACCTTCTTACAGATTTATTTCATGAAATAGCTATCAAGCCACGCCTTTCCCTACGTTTAGCTACAAGATATCATGATAAAGGACTTTCAAGATTTGGCTTACTAGCAGAAGAGTATTGGAAGGCAATCCACTTTGTCCAAAAAAATAATATGATTTTTGAGGGAATACACTTGCATGTAGGCTCTAATGTGAATGATGTAAAAAAATATACAAGAGAGTTAGTAACTTACATGCCTATCATTAAACATCATATACGGCTATTTGGACCATCTATTTTTATAGATATTGGTGGAGGGTTTCCGGCGAAGAGCCTTGGTAAAAATATAGCTTTGACGCCTTTGGCTCACTATGCAAAGGCTATTAAGCAATGTTTATCAAAGTATTTCATCGACATAGATGAAATTACCTTAGTCACAGAGCCAGGCAGAAGTTTAGTAGAAGATCATGGCTACCTTGTTACAAGGGTTATGGTGCAGAAAAAAAGAAAAGATAACAACATAGTGGTCGTAGATGGCGGTATGCACCTTGTAAGATCATTGCATACATGGTATCATCCAGTGCTATTTAGCCCAGCTTACCAAAGTAAAAGTAAAAAAAAAGCAACTCATACTTATACAGTATACGGGGCTAATTGCTTTGAGTCTGATATCTTGGCAGAAGAGATTAAGGCACACTATCCAGTGCAAATAAGTGATCTAGTTATACTAGGATCTGCAGGAGGGTATGATATACCTAGCGCTAATGTGTGGACTAGACCTGCGCCAGCGATTTATGGTATTTATCGTAAAAAACTTATACTTTTAAGACATGACCAAAAAATAGAAACCGTACGTGAGCACCATGAAAATATTTTATTTTAGAACATTTTATATTGCGCTTTTCTTGACTATTTCACATAACAGCATGCAAGTTCATGCCACTATAAAATTTCCCATATACGTTAGTAAGGTTATTGCTTTGTATTTATTAAAAAAGAAAGATGCAATGCCACTTTTCCAATTGGTACAAAAAAACCGTAACTATTTGCGTCAATGGCTACCATGGGTAGATGCTGTAAAAAAGCCTCTTGATCAAGAGGTGTTTATTCGTACAGAAAACCAGCGTTGGAAAGAAAGTAAAGGATTGACTTTAGGCATCTGGTATGATAAAAAACTAGTAGGCATAGTTTGTTTTCATGCGTTTGATTGGAAGCAGAGATCAGCTCCTATGGGCTATTGGATCGATGAGGGGCATCAGGGAAAGGGAATAGTTACGCAATCATGCCAAGCGTTAATAGCTGTGGGATTTCAGCAACTCAATTTACAAGATGTAACTATCAGTTGTGCTACAGAAAATTATAAAAGCTGGGCCATCCCACTAAAGCTGGGTTTTGTATGGCAAAAAACAATTCTAAATGCAGAATGGCTGTATGATCATTATGTGGATCACCATGTCTATGTACTTAAGCGATCATGAGGCTTTTTGTTTTTTTGAGCACTAAAAAACGAAAACTAGCTAGCACGCCTCTTTAAAAGATACAGAGAAGGGTGTTTAGTTATACTTTCTACCTTGGTAGGCAATGCCGTGCTTTTCTAAAACTTGATGGGATTTGTATATGTACACTGTATATTCAAAGAGTCTGTAGGCGTGGTCTATCTTAACATGGACAGAAAGTTCTGACAGACACCATGCTAACATTTCCAGGGGATGTATGTAAAAGTTATTTTCCATAAAATCTTTTACATGCGGGGAGGCTATGTTAAATGCAATACCTACACGGCAGGCTTTAAATAGTTTTTTAATGCCTTCACGTACAAATTGATTCATTTCAATAAGATTAATTTTGTTTTTTAGTGTGAATATGCCATTGCATACCACATAATCGAATGCTTCCTGATAGTCCATATCTGCAAGGTCTTGTATATGAAAGTCATGTTTGGGATGGTTGTTTTTTGCTTCTTCTATCAGTTCGGGCACTATATCTACTCCTGTATAGGCAATGTATATTTTTCTTTTTTGCATATGGGTTAAAAGACCTCCATAGCCACATCCTACATCTAGTAGGGTAGGCTTTTGTATAGCATATAAACTATCCATCACATTTAGCATTCTCTCATATCGAATAGACAAATCCTCTTGATTTCTCCAATGAATGCCTTGAGGAGTAGCTCCATATTGTTGAAAGCGATTTTGGTAATGTTCAGCTAGTGTTTTACTAACGTTGTGTTTACTTTTTTTCATGATTTGATAGATTACAAAAATTACAATTGGGTAAGCTTTTATAAGGTTGGTACTGGATGCCTAACTCATGGGTCCATAGGTTAGCTCTTTGATGTAGTGATGAAATTTTGCCAAAATCTCCCAAAAATTTAATGATATCTAAACATGCCATCGATGAGGCTAAAAGGTTGATAGGTCCAGTAGAAGGTGCTTGTAAGCCTGTGTTTACTAATTTAACTTTTTCAAGGAGTTTGTTATCTGCCCAGGTTTTATCTGCAATAAATTGTTTGTTAAAACAAAGATAGCAAGGAGTCTTTCCGGGTATAATAAATGGTCCCCAGGTAGCTTTATCTAATATGTAGCCTACTTTGATAAAGGGGATATTAAATTTGTAGGCAAACTTATTTACCTCTAAGCATATATTTTTTGAGTCGCCTGATACAACTATTAGATCGCATTTTTTAAGGGGCAGAAAATCTTGCTCTTGTTTGCAAAATTTGTCTATTGTATGAATCTGAACAGTAGCATTACGTAGTTTGAGTTGTTCAGCAAGCATATCTACTTTCTTTTTCTCTGCATCTTGCTCTCTAAACATAATCTGTCTGCTTAGATTGGAAAGTTCTATGGTATCTTCATCTACTAGTGTCAACTGATCTATTCCAGCTGTTGCTAAGGTTACACTCACCACATTGCCAATACCTCCGCATCCGCATATGGCTACATGTTTTTTGCTGAGTTTTTCTTGTACCCTCTGAGGATTAGCACCGCTTAAATTATAGTATAATAGTGCCCTGCTATGTCGATCTTCCTTTTTATACAATCCTTCTTCTATGAGAAATCTATTGTGGATAAAAAAGTGGATGATTTCTTTTGGGTTAATTTTAGGAGCGTCTTTGTGGTTTTTGATAAAAGAAGAAAGTTCAATTAAAGTTCTTGGTTGTTTTAAAAATACGCAGGTATCTAAAACAATCTCATACCACAAGTTGTTTTTTATCTCTTTGTAAATAGATCCAAAGCCTACTTCTAAGGCATAATCAGAAAATCCTAGAGAAAAGTAGGGCGCTAATATATATTGAGGATTGGTCATTACATTCAAAATTAATAGTTTTCACCACGAAGTTGCTTAGCAAGCGCTGCGAGCTTTTCCTCTGATTCTCGAAATGAGTCATGGGAGGATATATAGCCAGGATAGCGCTCATATCGGGTATGGATAGTAGATTTGATTTCTCGCCAAGGTCCCTTAGTGCCATGTAGCGGATAGAGCTTAGCATGTAAGTGATTTACACCATAACCTTCAAAAACTACTGCTACACGGCCTACGGTATCCAATTTTTTTACAAGTATATTTGCTACTGCTTTAGTGGCTTGCATTAATTGGAGCATATCTTCATCGCTTTGATCAAATAGATAGCTGCTTTGATGGGTTTTGGGTATGACTACTGTAATGCCTGGGGTGTTGGGATAGATGGAGAGAAAGGCTAGGTAGTGGTCATTTTCCCATACTTTGTGACAAGGGCTTGTGCCTTGGCTTATTTTACAAAAAATACAGTCTATAGTTTTATTCATTTTTTCATCATAAGAGTGAGTTAAAGATAGTGAAGGTAAGTTGATTTTTTGCTCAGAGACATGATTCGCTTTTTTTATAGTGAAGTTATTAGTCAGTCCCGTTTTAGCAGCAAAGGCAACGAAGCAAAAAGATAACAAAGTTTTTACGTACAGCATATGAAGTTTAGTAGGTAGAAGTAAGAGAAGGCGTTTATAAACAAAAAAGAAAACAGAGGAGTATTTTTCTCCTCTGCTTCTTTCATCCTAAAGAGGATTTTTTAATTGAGTCCTTCGGTATCCATGATAGTCAATATTTAAAAGGTTAATTAAAAACTCATCTGAAGAGTTATTGTAAGCATAAGAATTTAAAATGATAGTGCCAAATTTTTTATAAAAAAATCGTCTTCAATGATTCTCTATTTTCAATCTAAAAAATATGGTGAAGCAATTGCATACTTATTTCTTCTTAAAGAAATATATACCCAACTAAGATAGATTTTATAATTTCTCTTGATGGGAGACAACAAAAAAAGAAGAGGCAATAATTAAGCTTGCTCCTACTAGATGGTTCAATGTAGGAAGTTGATCAAAAAATAGATAGTCTATCATACCTGCTATAAGGAGCTCCAAATAACGTAATGGGGCTAATAAACCAACAGGTGCATAGGAATAGGCTTTAAGTAAGCAAAAAAAATACCTAGACCCCCTAGCCCTAAGAGTAAAAGATTAATCTGATAACTAACGCTACTTGTGACTAATGAGAAGTTCATAAAAGGTAGACCACATACACTAGCCATCAGATTACTATAAAAAAGCATAGTGAGTATAGACTCTTGAGCCACATATTTTTTATTGATGATATCAAGTAAAGCAAACAATAAAGCTGACATAACAAAAGCCATTAAATAGATGCTTAACTGCCATTCATTAATATTTAGCATCAAGTTGCGGGGATCAAAAATCATTATCATTGTGGCAAAAAAACCTATACAAGTGGCTAGCCACAATGACCACTTTAAAGCGTAGGATCCAAGCCCTCTAGCTTTTGACATGTATAAAGGTGTAATGAAAAAAGGCTTGTTGAGGGGGTATGGGCAAAATTAAGAAGTTAATAAATAAAGTTTTTGTACTTATAAGTGAGAGCCACTAATTTGTATTCCCTTTTTAAATGATATTAACCACTATTTTTTTATGCAAGACTTACTCACTTATACCATTTTAGGCGGTGCTTTATTCGCTACATTAGTACTGGGCCTTTGGGCTGGTAGGCACGTAAAGACGATGAAGGATTATGTGTTAGCTGGCAGATCGTTAAATACAGGAGTACTTACGATGACTTTAGTGGCTACTTTTTTTAGTGGTGTGGATTTGACAGCACATCCGATGCGAGTGTTCTCTTCCGGTATTTTAGGGCCTATAGTACTTTGTGCTACTTTTATTTTTTGCTTTATGCTTCTTGGTATCTTTGTGGCGCCTAAGATGGTGTATTTTAGTGACTGCTTGACTGTAGGTGATTTGATGAGGAAGTTCTATGGCGATCGGGTAGGGTTGGTAAGCGGTGTAGCAAGTGCTATGGTTTCTATCTTTATTACATCTGCGCAATCCTACATTATATTACATGTCAACGAGAGTTTACTCAGATTGCCTAATGGATTGATTTTAAGCATCATCTTGCTTATGGTACTTTATACTACACTAGGAGGTATGCGTGCTGTGGCACATACCGATGTATTACAGCTTATTGTAGGTACGCTTATGCTTTGTGGATTTGCAAGTGTGCTTATTTATCATGTAGGCGGACTTAAAGCTTTGTTTCAGCAAATTCCTGCAGAGCGAGTGATTGATTATAGCCATACATCTTGGTGGGAGATAATACGGTCTGCTCTTTTTGTGGGGGGGACCTTTACTGCTGTTTGTAGACCGCCTGTTGTAACGCGCATGCTTGTACCAGCAAGGAAAGAACAGGTAAAAAATATGTTTTTTGTGGGGTCATTTATTTATTTAATGTTATTCATTATAATCACACTGATGAGTTTGGCAGCTGTGGTGTATTGTCAAAGGAACGGGGGCATGCTTGAGCAAGAGGTTTTAGGCGCTAGGCATTTAATAGGTCATATGGCTAGGATCGTGTTTGAGCATAATCAGTTGGCGCAAGTGCTTATGTTTGTAGGAGTGCTTTTTGTGATTCTGTCTACTATGGATTCTTTTTTGCAAGCTGCTGGTTTAGCTGTGGTACATGATGTGATAAGGCCTTTGTGGCATAAAAGCAAAAGAGGGGCTATTGATGAGGTGAGGTGGTCAAAGGTGGCTACTTTGTGTATAGGAATTATAGCGGTTATCAATAGTGTGATATATATGAATTTACCCTATACTGCTGGAGACCATCAGCCTGTGTTTTATTATCTAGGCGTTCTTGTATATAGTAGTGTAGTCTTGCCTATGCTAATCGGTATTTTAGGTCTTAAGACGGATAAAAGATCTTTTTGGACCTTTTTTGTAGTATTTGTTACAGGCACTACTATGGGTAAATTTTTTACGTCAATCCATGAGTATACAGTGAGTTTGCTAAGTCTGGGTTTTGCCACTATCATGTTTTTTGTTTCCCATGTACTTATCAATCATGGTGTGCGTAAGGTATCGCGTACAGAATATAGTACTGGGATTTCTTCTCACAGGTTTAGCCGGAATGGTTTCTTTAGGGGGCTTAGTGGGTTTGCATATAGGGTTAGCCACTTGCCTCAAGTAGCAAGTCGTAAGGTGTATAGTTATGGGAGGGAGTCGATGCTTTTTGCTATTTTCTATCTTAGTGCTTCTTTGGTATTACTAATTAGCAATCCGTCAGTGCTTGCCACATCTTTTTTAAGTTTTTTGGTATATGGCATTGGGCTAACTTTATCTGTGGGGTTGCTTTGTGAGGTTTTATGGCCAGCTTTTTTAAAGCCTTATTTTGATCTGTACTGGTTCGTTACTTTGTTATATTGCGTGCCTTTTGTGAGTACTTTACTTTTTTTGACCAATCCGGCATCTTTCACATCTATTATTGGCATAGCCGTTGCACTAATTTTGCTTATCGTATGTGTGGATTGGCAGACTTTCTTGCTTCTTGCAAGCGTGGGTATCACTATGGCAACGGGTTT
The DNA here is from genome assembly GCA_039028995.1 of Bacteroidota bacterium. Classification (GTDB taxonomy): domain Bacteria; phylum Bacteroidota; class Bacteroidia; order Cytophagales; family Amoebophilaceae; genus JBCCHA01. The sequence continues at coordinate 8,181 of JBCCHA010000029.1, forward strand.
TTATCGTTTTTTTAGTGGACATTACCTGCCTGTGTTAGACTTTGATACCAGTTGGAGCTTGGGGATAACATTGGTTTTGGTACTGGTGATAGGTCTACTCTTCGCACGCAGAAAAGAACAATATAATTTGAGTCAAGTCAAAAAAGCCAAACTTTATGCAGGGAGTATAGCTCATGAAACTAACAATTATCTCAATATAAGCATGTTTGCGGGAGATATGATCAAAAGGGCTGTTTCTACGCAGAAGATAGCCCCTTTAGAAGAGGGGCAAAATACATATACCATCCCTAAAGAGCTAGCTGAGATCCTTATAAATATAGGGCCTCAGCTCTCAGATGGGGCTAGGCAAAGTACGGCTAAGATTGAGATGTTTATGAGTGCATTAAAAGACAATATTTTAAGTGCCAAACGGGAGTCTACCTCTGTGAGGGCCTGTATTGAAGAGGCACTTGAAGATACTTATTTTCAAGATGAAGAAGTAAAAAAAGGTCTTTTGCTTGAACTTGATGATGACTTTAAGGCGCAATTGGCGAAG
>JBCCHA010000030.1:0-8492 GCA_039028995.1 Bacteroidota bacterium
AAGATATTTCTTCAGGGGGTTTACCTTTATTATTATCAATAATATAGACTTAATATCTAGCGGTCTTATCTAGCAAGAGGGATGGGTGAGTTTTTTGCATAAATTATAGATTTTGAGTCTTGAGTAAAGGTGTATAGAAAACCAGATATACTAAAAATGTAAAAAAAATGCTGCAACTGGGGTATTTTATTATTTTTTTCATCTATTGTAAATAGTTTATTTTTACCTTTAAAAATCCATGCCTGAAAAAACCTACACCCTCACAGCCGCACTTCCTTATGCCAACGGCCCTATACATATTGGCCATGTAGCAGGCGTGTATTTACCTGCAGATATTTACGCGAGATACCAACGCAAAAAAAAAAATGAAGTAGCTTTTATATGTGGATCTGACGAAGGGGGCATAGCTATTACTTTAGCTGCTAAAAAGCTACGCATTACGCCTCAAGACTTGGTGAATAAGTACCATGCAATCAACCAAAAGGCTTTGTATGATTTTGGGATTAGCTTTGATATTTTTTCACGTACTTCCTCGCCACGTCATCACCAAATAGCACGTGATTTTTTTCTTACGCTACATGAAAAAGGCGTATTAGAGTGGCATGAGCGTGAAGCGTATTATGATGAAAAAGAAAAGATTTTCCTTGCCGATCGGTATATACAGGGCATTTGCCCAAAGTGTAGCTACGAATCAGCTTATGGGGATCAGTGTGAGCAATGTGGCTGTACACTAAGTCCGGATGAGCTGATAGCACCTAATTCTACTTTAACTGGGACTAGGCCTGTAAAGAGAAAAACGGGGCATTGGTATATGCCTTTGTCTAGGTATGAGTATTGGCTGAGAGATTGGATTTTAAAAGATGGGAAGAGGTGGAAAAGCAATGTGTATGGGCAGTGCAAGTCGTGGCTTGATCAGGGTTTAGTGTCTAGGGCTATTACAAGAGATTTGGACTGGGGGGTTGCTGTGCCGCTTGAAGAGGCGAAGGGGAAGGCACTTTATGTATGGTTTGAGGCACCTATTGGTTACATTTCAGCTACGCAAATATGGGCAGAAGCACATGATAAAGACTGGAAAAGGTTTTGGAAGGATCCTAAAACTAAGCTGATTCACTTTGCAGGGAAAGATAATATTGTATTTCACTGTATTATTTTCCCGGCTATGCTGAAAGCTCATGAGGGGTATATACTACCTGAAAGTGTGCCAGCTAATGAGTTTATGAATTTAGAGGGTCAAAAAATATCTACTTCAAGGGGGCATGCGATATGGCTACATGAGTATTTGGCAAAATATACAGATCAGCAGGATGTGTTGCGCTATATGTTATGTGCTTGTATGCCTGAAACAAAGGATAGTGACTTTACTTGGCAAGTTTTTAAAGAGCGAAATAATCATGAGTTAGTGGCTACTTTAGGTAATTTTGTACATCGGACGCTTACACTTGTGCATAAGTATTTTGAAGGCAAAGTGCCCCATAGAGGGGTATTGCAAAGTGTAGATGAGCGAATTTTAGTTCAAATTGAAAAAATAGATGGCCAAATAGGGGAGGCGATTGAAGGTTTTAGGTTTAGGGAGGCTTTGAGTGTGTGGATGCAGTTGGCCCATATGGGGAATAAGTATCTTGCGGAGATGATGCCTTGGAAGTCTTTTAAGGAGGATCGTGTACGCACGGGTACTACTTTATACATTGCTACGCAGCTTATAGGGTATATTGCTTCGTTTGGATCGCCGTTTTTGCCTTTTACTTGTGAAAAAATCAATGGCATGTTAAATATATTCAATCAGGGCAAGGGGTTTGGGTATGATGGTGAGCTTGTGCCTGCTGGGCATGGTTTAGATAAACCTGTGTTACTTTTTAGGAAATTAGAAGGGGATGTTTAGCAGGCTGGCTTTTATGGGGGTTTTCAGTTTGTTAAAATGGATATTTATAGCATAAAGCGTTCAATATTGATCTTGAAATTGTAAAAATAAGGTGTGTTTGTTTTTGACAATATGGTAAATTTGCCATGATGAGAGAAGTGGAGTAATCATACAATTTACATTGGGTTTTATGCAACATTTATATGAATCTATAGGTAAAATACATAAAGTACATGGGTTAAAAGGTGGGCTGATAGTCTGGCTTTCGGCTATGGAAGATGTTGACTTTTCAGGTCAACGGTTGTTTGTGTATAGGCAGGGCACTTATGTGCCGTATTTAGTGGAAGAGTGGGGTGTGCAAAGGGGCTATGGGGTGTTGAGGCTTGTGGGGATTACTACACGTACAGCAGCTAATGGGCTTAGGGGGTGTGAGGTTTTTGTGACTGAAGAATTGGGGGCTGAAGATGGGGCAAAAAAGCAAGATAGCCTGGTCGGCCGTCTTGTAGAAGAGGTTGAAAAGGGGCTATTGGGCAAGGTTATTGGTGTGCACAATCGATTTATGCAGCCTTGTATAGTTGTGGCTTATCAAGAGGATGAGTTGCTCATACCGCTTCATAGGGTTTTTATAGAAAAAATTTCTTTAGCAAAAATTAGGGTTAAGCTTCCGCATGACTATATAGCTACTTTGCTAAGATCTTAATTTTAGTATTCAGGAAAGTAAGCGAAGTAGAAAAGTGATGAGGTGTTTATTTTTTGTTGGTGCTGGCTTCGACAAAGGCGCTAAATAGGGGGTGGGGCTTGAAGGGTGTGGACTTAAACTCTGGATGAAATTGTACAGCTATGCCAAAAGGGTGATTCCCCCATTCTACAGCTTCTACTAATTCTTCGCCGTTTTGCGGGGTAATGGAGGATATGATTAAGCCGTTTTTTACAAGCTTTTCTAGATAGACATTGTTTACTTCGTATCGATGTCTGTGTCTTTCATGCAGAAAGGTGGCTTGATCATATATTTTATGAAGGAGTGTTTGAGGTACTATTTGGGAGGTGTAGGTGCCTAAACGCATGGTGCCCCCTTTTTTTTGTATGGCGGCTTGAGAGGCTAACAGATCGATGACTGGATGTGGGGTGTGGGGTTCAAATTCAGTAGAGTTAGCTTGTTGAAGGCTTAATACATTTCTGGCATATTCTATGACGAGCATTTGTAGTCCTAGACAAATACCTAAAAAGGGGATATTGTTTTCGCGTGCATATTGGGTGGCTTTAATTTTGCCTGGTGTGCCTCTTTGGCCAAAACCGCCTGGTACTAGAATGCCGTCTAGTGTATGAATTTGGCTATTGTTGAGGTGCTCGCTATCTATGAGGTGTATGTTGACTTTGGTGTTGTGCTGAAAGCTGGCATGATAGAGGGCTTGATAAATGGAGGTGTAGGCGGATTCTACACTTAGGTACTTGCCTACTAGGCCGATATTGGTTTGTTTTTTAGCACTGTATATGGTATTAAAAAGTCTGGCCCATTGGGTAGTATCCTTTCTTTTAGGGGTGAGAGAGAGTTTGGTTAACACTGCTTTGCTTAAACCAGCTTGGTCATAAGTTATGGGCAACTCATAAAGGCTTTTTTCAAAATTCTTAGCGGGAATAATGGCTTCTTGTGGTATGTAGGTAAAGAGGGAGAGTTTCTTTTTTAACTCGAGGGTCATATCTTCTTGAAGGCGACAAAGTAAAATGTCTGGGTGCTTGCCTATGATTTCTTTAAATTTCTGTACGGAGTGCTGGGTGGGTTTAGTTTTAAGTTCTTTGTTTCCTGGCAGGCGGGGTATGAGGGTGACGTGGACAAGGGCTATGGTGTTTTTTGGGGTGAAATTAAGTAGCTGGCGAATGCCTTCTAAAAATATGGTAGATTCTATGTCACCTACCGTACCTCCTACCTCTATGATGGCCACATCTGTGTCGGGTTCTAGTGTAGACTGGATGCGTGTTTTGATCTCTTCGGTAACATGAGGTATCATTTGGACACACTTGCCTAAATAATCTCCTCTACGTTCTCTTTCAATGATGGATCGGTATATTTGCCCAGTGGTGATAGAGTGTTTGGCATGGGGGGTAAATGTGGTAAATCTACTGTAGTTGCCTAAATCAAGATCTGTTTCTGCACCGTCTTCTGTGACGTATACTTCACCGTGCTCTATAGGGCTCATAGTACCTGCGTCTATGTTGAGGTAAGGGTCTATTTTGGTCAAGGAGATGCGGTATCCACAGGATTCTAACAAAGCACCAATGGAAGAGGCTACGATGCCTTTCCCTAAGGATGAGCATACGCCGCCTGTTACAAATACATATCGTTTATCGGGCATATTTTATTTGGGCAGGTAGGTGATAATTAGCGTTTTTTCAAGCTATTTTTTTTTGTGTCTATCTTCATATTTTCTGTCTTTAGTACCAATTTTAATCTCATCTTCATTTTCTATAAAAAGGGGCACTAGAATCTCGGCACCTGTTTCTAATGTAGCCTTTTTAAGAGCCTTAGTAGCTGTGTCTCCTTTCACGCCTGGCTCTGTGTAAGTTACTTTCAATATGACAAAGTGAGGCAGTTGGCAGCTTAATACTTGGTTGGTTTGTTCGTGAATAATCAGGGTTACTTTTTCTCCTTCTTTAAGTAAATCTGGATTGACTATCATTTTAGCATCTAAAGTAATAGTTTCAAAAGTATGATCATCCATAAAATGGTAATCTGTATTAGTTTTGTATAAAAACTGACTAGGCCTGTGTTCGATGCGAGCTGTATTGATTTTTACGCCTGCATTAAATGTGTTTTCAATGACTTTTCCTGTTTTTAAATTTTTGAGCTTGGTCCTCACAAAGGCACCTCCTTTGCCTGGCTTTACATGTTGAAATTCAATAATGGTATATAAAGCCCCTTTTAATTCAAGACATAGTCCATTTCTAAAGTCTGATGTATTAGCCATATACTAAAGATAGATTGAGTTATGTTTTATTTTTTTCTGCCACTTGCTTTTCCAATACTACATTGCCTCTATAGTATAGTTTGCCTTCATGCTCATACGCTACATGAGGTAGATGATGTACGCCTGTTACAGTGCATATGCTTAAATGTTTTTCTTTGAGCTTTTGGTGGGTTCTTCTTTTATCTCTTCTTTGTACAGAGGTCTTTCTTTTGGGATGTGCCATAATGAATCAGTTAAAAACTATTAAAAATAAAAGACTATACTAAATTTTAGTCTTTCTAGACTACAAAGATAATATTTTGTAAAGTATTCAAGAGAAATATATTTTTGCTTTGTGGTGCTATGATACCATTTTTAATTGTTATACTCGTTTTTTTTAGTTTATACTATGATAGTTTTTTTAATTGTTAGTGCGATAGTACTATTTATTTTAGGTGCATTCCTTATTTTATTAGTTTTTTTACAAAATCCTAAAGATCAAAGTGGAGTGAATACTTTTGGTGCTGGCATGCAGCAAATGTTAGGCGTTGCACATACTTCTAATATACTGGAAAAGGCGACTTATGTGGTAGCGATGTGTATGGCTGGATTAGTTTTATTTATTTCTTTCCATACGCATCGAAAAGTGGTAGGCAACAGGGAGAAGAGTGTGGGCATTGCACTATTTGAACAGTTTAGCAAGGAAAAAAAGGGCAAAAACAAATCATAAAGGGTGAAAATCGCGTTGCATCAGGAGTGGGTTGCTAGCAGGCTTAAAATGGATTGTGGGGATTAGTCTTTTGGCAGGTGGTTTTTTTTGAAAGGGATTTGGATTGATAGGTAGAGGGTTTTTTACTTTTCGCCTTGTGTATTTGAGACTTTGGCATGCAATTTATTAACTACAAAGGTGAAATTTTTTATATTTGTAGTGTATTTTAATTCGTAAAAAAACAATATGAGATTTTTAAGAACTTCTAATCCTGCTTTACATCAACGTGCTTTTGTAATGAGTAATCATGGCTTTACAGCCACTATGACCATAGGGGGTACTGCTATGAAAACGATTTTTTTATTGGGCTTAGCAAGCTTGAGTGCAGGGTGGGTGTATTATCAGTTTACAGATCTTTCTATTATGACGCACTCAAAAGATATAGGTGTGTATCTTGGAATAGGGTGTATAGGGGCTTTTATATTTAGTTTATTCACCATTTTTAAGCCTTCATGGGCTTTTTTTACCGCACCTAGTTATGCACTGCTAGAAGGGTTATTACTAGGTAGCCTTTCTCTTATAGTAGACAGGCAATGTCCGGGCATAGTGGCTCATGCACTACCATTGACTTTTGCTACCCTATTGGTGATGCTGTTTTTATATAGCTCAGGCATTATACGGGTTACGCATCGTTTTACCATGATGATATTAGTATCTATGGGTGCTATTGGGATGGTTTACCTACTCTCTTCTATACTTAGGCTTTTTCATATACAGCTGCCTTACATTCATGAAAGCGGCCCCATAGGGATATTATTTAGTGTGTTTGTAGTAGGGATTTCAGCATTCAGCCTAGTATTGGATTTTGATTTTATACACAAGGCAGAGGCGTATGGCTCGCCTAAATATATGGAGTGGTACGGGGCTTTTTCCCTTATGTTAACACTTGTATGGCTTTATCTTGAGATTTTACGCTTGCTTATTAAACTGCGTGGAAGAAGAAGGTAGTGTATGCCTTGATTAAACCTTAGCTTTTTTAAACTTCTTTTTGATGAGCTGTAAAATATTTAGACAGCTTTTTTAGATACGAAAATACTCTCTATCATGCGTTCAGCAAATGAATACATCCCTACTATCGGCTTAGAAGTGCACGCACAGTTACTTACTAAAAGTAAAATGTTTGCCCCAGAAGCTACTTCTTATGGCAAAGCGCCCAATGCGCAAGTAAGTGCTATCACCTTAGCTCACCCTGGCACTATGCCTATGCTCAACAGAAAAGCAATAGATAGTGCTTTAAAAATGGGACTTGCTTGCCATACATCTATTACAAGATACAATGAGTTTGCCCGCAAAAACTATTTTTATCCCGACCTAGCTAAAGGCTATCAAATCACGCAAGACAAAACCCCTTTATGCACGGACGGCTATGTGACTATCGATACGCCTTTAGAGAAAAAAATCCGCATCAAACGCATTCATATAGAAGAAGATACTGCTAAATCTATGCATGATATGATGCCAGGCTATACACTTTTAGACTTTAACAGAGCTGGATGCCCACTGATAGAAATCGTTACTGAACCTGATGTAAGCACCCAAGAAGAAGCGTATGCATTTCTGGCAGAAATAAGACGTTTAGTACGCTATTTAGAGATTTGTAATGGCAATATGGAAGAGGGCTCTCTGCGTTGCGATGCCAATATCTCTGTGCGAAAAAAAGGCACTGAACAGCTTGGCCAAAAGGTAGAGGTAAAAAACATGAACTCTATGCGTCATGTGCAAATGGCCATAGCTTATGAAATAAAACGCCAAATCAAAATCTTAGAAGAAGGGGGTAAAATTTTATCTAGCACTAGATCTTACCATGCAGAGGCAGGCATTACGGTACATCAACGCAATAAAGAGACCATGAGTGAGTATCGCTACTTCCCAGAGCCGGATCTAAGTCCTCTTATAGTGGATAAAGGCTGGATACAAACCATTCAAGAAAATATGCCTCCATTGCCTAGAGTGCTTGCTAAAAAATTCACTACACTTTATAAACTTTCTACTTATGATACAAATGTACTGCTAGAAGACAAAAGCATTGCCCTTTTTTTTGAACAGACCTGCCCACATACTACCCACTACAAAGCAGTAGCAAACTGGATGATGGGGCCTATCAAATCTTATTTAAATCAGGAAAAAACTACACTGGCACTTTTGCCCATTACCCCTATTCGCTTAGCCAAACTTGTAGATATGGTAGCCACAGACCAAATAAGCTTCTCAGTAGCTAGTGCCAAACTCTTTCCACTTTTATTCAAGCACCCTACCACAGACATTTACCAAATCGCACAGCAAGAAGGGCTATTACAAAAAGAAAGCTCAGAAGAGCTTGAGGCATGGATTCATACTGTATTAAATAAATATCCAGATAAAGTAGAAGCGTATCGAAAAGGCAAAAAAGGACTTATAGGATTTTTTATGGGCGAAGTCATGAAGCTTAGCAAAGGCCAAGCCAACCCTAAACAGGCCAGCCTTCTTTTACAGAAAATATTGTAAGTTAGCCACATTGAATTAATTTTGCATCCATCATGAAATATATTTCCCATTTTTTACTAGGCTTAGCCCTATTTCAAAATCAAGCTATACAAGCCAAAACCCATTATAAAGACAAAAGGCAAGCCCCCTCAATAAGCAAACAAAAAAACAAGCAAAGTAGATCAAAGGCAGCCTATGCATTATTAGCAGCTATTCCCACATTAGGAGTAGGGACATATGTGTTCATGCCGAATAATCACAGTCAGCAAACTACAGGCAACGGCACCACAGCATCAAAACCTACTAGCCCAACAGATCATACTACTGGCACTGATGATGGCACGCCTATTCAAAAACCTATAAGTAATAATGAGCATATTAAAGTGGAAACTCCAGCAGCATCGCCAACCACAGGCAATGACCCCACAACATCAAAACCTACTAGCCCAAGAGATCATAC
>JBCCHA010000031.1:0-8291 GCA_039028995.1 Bacteroidota bacterium
AGACAAAAAGTTTTAGTTCATTTTTTTGCTATACAAATAGCGAATTACATAATTATTATTTATAGAATTACACTTTTTTAATTAATGCAATAGTTAATAAAGATTACAAGACAATAACTGGACACTACTTATTGTGCAGCAATACTCTACTAATAAGCACAACAAGTTTAAATTGGAGTTTACTTACTTTGAAGTATTTGAATAGCTGATTGAACCAGTTTTATATCCTTTTCAAAAGTCAATTTTACATTTCTTCAGCAAAAGTGATGCTAAACGCTGTAAAAGAACCTTGCCCCTGCTTTGACTCCACATGCACTTTTGCCCCAAAAGATTCCAAAATCACCTTTACCAACGCAAGAACAATCCCATTGCTATAAAATAAAGTAAATATGTAGGAAAAAGAAGCAATATCAATTAAAGTAGCTTGGGCTACAAAAGCTAGTAGGGATGAGTATGTACTTACGGTAGATTACTAAGGAGTAAACCCACCTCTTGCTTACCCTATTGTATCAAGGAGATGAGCTGTGATAAGTAGGGGTTTTTAATCTTAGTGTCTTTTTTACAAAAGCTTGATTGTAAATTGTATGCTTAAGGTGCTTTCTTTCTAGCTATAGGGGAAATATGTTTTCTTTTGATTTTTGATTTTTTGCGCTTTCTTGGGTGTTCGGCTTCGTATTCTAGCTCCAAACACCCAATAAAAAAAGTGTTCCCCCCAGGAGCCATGTTACAGGACTTTCGATAGTATCTTTACTAACCTCAACCATAGCTGAGGCGTACTTAGAAGAACACGTAGAGATAGCATGCTTATTTCTTTGATACCATGAGAGAGGTTTATGATGTGTAGCGCCATGCGCTTGTAAGGCTTGGTAGGTAAGGGGTTGTGTAGCTTGTTGTACATAGTCCAGTGCTGTATGTCCATAGCTATCTACAGCATTTACATCAGGCTCTAAGCCTACATATTCGGCAATCATGGCTGCTATTGGATCGGGTAGCTTTTTTAATTCATTATTAGCTATCATGATAGGGCTCTGAGGTAATAGTTCTTTGGTGATAGGGATCGGGGATGCTAGATATAGTTCGATAAGTTCGGCTTTACAGGAGTCTAATTGAAAATTTTCATCTCCTTTTTTTAAGGCCATACTGCCCCAAATTCTGTAGTTTTCTAAGACGATTTGATCAAACTGAAACGAGGCAATAAATGTCCATGGGGCTTGTGTAATTGCTTCCCCACTATCTGGGTCTGTATAGTGCACTAGGGCATAGGGGTAAGCTTTATGATGATGCCAAAGGAAAGTAAGCAGTGTTTTTATACTTGATACAGTACGAGGGAGTTCCTTCAGGTAAGGTACGTCTTCTGCGTCTTTGGCTATTATATCATACAGATAGGAGTGATGAGGATCTTGCGGTAGCTTTTCATGGTTTATACTGCGATGTATGATTGCTTCTTGGCAATCGAACGGGCTGGCCAACTCATGCCAGTCAGCAGGGAGATCATATTTGTAAAATAATCTTTCAAAATAATTATTATTATCAAAACAACCATCTTCTATGAGTTTTTCAGAATCTATTTTGTGAAGCACTTCGTCTTGGTACAAAATGTCTTGTATCAATTGATTTTTAAGCGCTGGGTTGGCCCAGAAAGCCTTGTTTTTCCAGTCGATTTTTTGGTGGTTGTAACGCATCAGTACGCTGGCTATTCTCATATGCATGTGTATGAAATACCAAACCCTTACCCTCCAATAAATATCTTGTGATTCAAAAACTTGATTTAGCTTTTCTTCGTCTGCTAGCCATAGATCTTGAATGGCTTTTCTAAGCCAAGGTGTAAGGGGATTGAGTATGTAATCTGTCCTTCTTTCCAAATCCTTACCAAACCTAAATTTATTAAAGTATGCAACTTTTTCTTTCGAAATTGCTTGGGTTTGGAAACGTTTAAGTAGGGTTTCTTGTTCAGACTGCTCGGTTGTGTGCACTGTATTTGCTGCTAGCGAAAAAGTAGCTAGCAGTAGGTAGGTTTTTTTTGTGAAGTTTTTCATCATGGTGACAGGTTTTGTATGTTTAAAAATTTTTTATGTCTTTACATAATCAGGCAGACAGTTGCTACAAAGGTTTGGGCAGCTATACTGCCTACTGCGCCTCCTATGGCTTCTCCTAGCTCTTCATTGCCACAGTCTTCACCTATTGCGCCTCCTAGTTTTTCACCTAGCCATTCGCCTCCTATGCCTCCTGCACTGGCTAGAGCGTTGGTACCTAGGGCTTTTTGGGTAAAGGTTTTTTCAAAGCCATTTTTTACGACACCGTGTACGTTTCTTCCTACAAAGGTGCCTGCACCACGACAGGCAAAATCCCCTGCGCTATCTTTTTTACATTCAAATTCTTGGGCTACCTTACTACCGAATTTACTGCCAGTATATCCGCTCACGCTTTGCCCTAGTTGTTCATAGAGATCGTCTTTAGTTGTTTTCTTTCCCTTATTGAGCTTTTTAGTTGTTTTCTTTTTTGCTTTGGGTAAGACCAGCTTTTTCCCTTTTTTATAGCCTTTTTTAAGGCCTTTTTTAATGTAAGGTTGTACAATGGGGGCAGTAACGTTACTTACTAGGTAACCCACTATTTTGCCTCTGTCTCCAACTATATTGGCTGCAAAACGTCTTTTGTCTTTTTTCATTGCTTCTCCGTCTTTATGAAATCTATTTTCCCATGTTTCTAGTTCATCTTGAAGTCTTGTCAAAGCACGAAAATTATCACCTTCATTATTTGCCTTTTTCCTCTCCTCAAAATACTCTTTTTTTAGCTTTCTTATGTTTTGTTTGATTTTTTCTTTGATTTGTTTTTGCTTTTCTGTATCCAGCCAAAAGGCACGATAATGCCATGAATATTTTGCAAGCGCTTGCGCCATGGCTTTTTTAGCTATGAGTGGCCTGTAATCTTCAGGTACATCATGTGAATTAGTTCTAGCATACGATAGGGCTACTTCTAGGAGCTCGTCTATTTTGTCTTGCAGCTTCATACCTCCTTTTAGTCCTCGAGCGCCCAGGTAGATATAGTGGGCTTCTTCGTGGTAATAGTTTTTTTGCAGTCTAGCAGGTATGTGTAAAAACTGCTCTACGGAAAATTCAGGATGCAGGATAACGGGCTTTGTATAGTGTACGTTGTGAGGTTTGTGGGTGCTTGTGTCTTGATAGGTGGCTTGTATACGAGCTTGCAGGCTTCCGTTGGCTTGTAGGAAGCTTATGTTTTGATCGGAACAGGCTTTTAGACTAGACGCCTTAGCGCTTATAGCTAGTAGGGATAATAAAATCGTTTTTTTCATCATATTAGTAAAATTTTATAGGTTATGATAAATGCTTGCACCGTTAATATACTGCTTTTTGACAAAAGTCAAGAAAAAAACAAAAAAATTTACACTTCTTCAGCAAAAGTGATACTAAAAGCTGTAAAAGAACCCTTCCCTTGCCTGGACTCTACATGTACCCTCCCTCCAAAAGACTCTACAATAAGCTTCACCAACGCAAGGCCAATACCACTGCTATGCCCACCACTATAAAACAAATCAAAAATATACGGAAGCTTCTCTGTACTGATACCCTTACCATTATCACGAACCGTCAAAGTACGCTTAGACTTATCTAAAATAATTTTTACCTGACTAGCCCCGCCATGGTAATAGGCGTTCTTTACAATATTATAGACAATGTGCTTAAAGTAAGACCTAGATACTGTAGTTTTAAAATCATCATCAATCTCAAGTAGAAGTCTTTTTTTTACCTCTTCATCTTGAAAATAGACATCCTTGAGTGCTTCTTCAATGCAGGCTTTCATAGAAACAACTTCCCTCTTAGCATTTAAAATATCCTCTCTTAAAGCACTCATAAACATCTCAATTTTAGACGCACTCTGCCGGGCGCCTTCTGCTAGCTGAGGACCTACAAACATAAGCTGTTCATAGAGCTCTTCAGGGATCACATAGAGATTTTCCTTACGCTGCCCCCCCTCTTCTACCTCTTGTAAAGGCTTAATTTTTTTTGTTTGCAAGGCACGCTTAATCACATCTCCGGCAAACATGCTCACCCCTAAATAATTATTCGTCTCATGGGCTATGCTACCTGCATAGAGTTTGGCTTTTTTGAGTTGGGTAACGTTATAAAGCTCTTTTCTGTGGGCGAAGGAGAATCCTGCTATAAGCACTGTACTTAGTGTCATTGCCAAATCCCAACCCATATTAAAATCCATACTAGGCCAAAAGTGGCCACTAAGCACACGATATACTACTATAGCAGCTGATATACCTAAACTTGAAAGTATCACAAAAGTTTGCCAATCCACACATAGCATAAGTACCAGTAAAAAAAGGCAAAAACCTATCATCGCACCTGCACTTTGCGGATTTACCAAAAACATTAAGCCCCCAAAACCAGCTAAACAATAGCCTAGTGTAGCAAACCAATACAAATCAAAATAAGATTTTAGCCAGGAAACCCACTTTACTTCAATCATCAAGCCTACTACTAAGACTACACCTATGCTATACGCCATGAAAACAATATATAGCGCAGTCAGGGATTCTAATATGTTAAGTAGTATAAAAGGCGGAATACAAACAAAAAACAGACTAAATAAAAAAGGCTCGCTACCATAGGTATATACCTTTCTTTGAGCAACTCTAGCCAGCTTAGTAGGTGTAACCCAAGAAGCCAAGGCACTCACCAAACCCCGCCAGCTAGGCTTATGTACACTATAACCTGTAGCATCTTGCGCACGATGTACCATGACAAAGCCTTGATTTTGTATATAATGGGAGGTAAAAAATAAAAAGCTGGCTATACCTACACTTATAAGAAAAGGAAGATCTATTTGTTGAAAGTATATACCTGATCTTATCAAAAAAAAGCTTACAGCCACCCCAAAAGAAAGGGTGATAGAAAAAATCAAGAGTGAGGTTACATCCGTTTTGAATCCGATAATACCCAAAATAAGAGGCACCAGAATCAAGTTAAAAAGAAAGATCGTATCTCCACTAAAACGACCTACCAAATCCAATTCTGTAAAACAAATTACAATAGATAAAATACCTATACAAAAAGTCGCCCACTTGGAACACCTAATTTCATTAATTACAATATTACGCCTATCACAAAGAGGTTTAATCACATCATGTACTAAAGCAATACCTGTAGCATGTAAATAAGAGTCTATAGTAGAAGCAAGTAAGAATAGCAAGCCTATAGCCATTAACAAATACACTACTTTATTGCTATGAAAAAGATCTTTAATTATATAACCTATAAAACCCGATGCCTCATGAGGTAGTGTAACTTCTGAAAAAGATGCGTTATTAGAAAAATAAACTACCGCAGAAAAACCTATTACAGTTAGTATAAGATTGACTACAGCATATATTCCAGCTGTGGCAAAGAACATATTTTTTACTTTTCTTTTATCTTCAATCATCAACATACGCATAAGAATGGGTGGTGCCAGGAAATACGTAGGTAGTAAATACCAAAAAAAAGCTTTTAAGGTTCTCTGGCTACTAAATACATTTTTTAGTTTTTCTGAAGGAATCTGGGCAAATAACATCTTTAAACCATTTACCTTTGTAAGAAGCACACCTGCTATTACCAAAAATGTTCCTGTCATAACTATAAATTGCCATACATCTGTATATGCTACACCCCGCATACCACTTAGCGAAGTATATAGCACAATGATGAGACCTATGCCTACAATGACTTGCACATCAGATAACCCCAGTACATTTACACCAATATGACCTATAACTCGTAGCTGAGAAATTACAACAAGCAAACAAAACGCCACACTTATGAAACCAGTAACTATACGCACAATGTTTCCATACAACTTATTCATCACATCTCCCAAGGTCAAACAATCTTGAAAGTAGATCATATAGGGCGCTATAAAAACCCCTACCAGACAAAGTCCAGTTACATAAAATATAGGGAAAATTAGATTTCCAATGCCGTGTTGATAGGTATAAAACGGCTTGGCAAGAGAACCTGAGCCAATAAACGTAGCCAATAAACTCATTGTTACAACAGCTGTACTTAGCTCTTTATTCGCCAGCACATACTCTTTCATCGTTTTAACTCTATCATTTACAAAGGCCCAAAGACCAAGTGCTAAAGTGGCTAACAGAAAACTACCGAGAACTATATAAGTGAGTAATTCCTCCATAAGAAAATTGTTGTTTGTAAATTAAAATATGTTATAGACAAAGATAAAAAAATTCTACTTCTTATTGCATAATAATAGCAGTTTTTACTAAACTTCTATCCGTTTCAAAAGTCAATCTAGCAAGTGCCTGTTCAAAAGTGTAAAAATGAACCCGAAAGTCTTCATTTTCCATCTGGGTATCATGCGCATGCGTGCCGTCAGCTACAGCAAGAAACCAAAAGATGATTTTTTGGTTATGATCAGGCCCTGGACGCATGGATATGGCAATAGGCTCGGTAGTTCCTTTACATACACGCACTGTATCAGGGATGTGTGTGTTTGATCTATCCACTGGAGTAGCTCTAGAGGACATGTTGGCAGGCAGCAGTTGGCATCGAAAGCCTGTCTCTTCATAAGCTTCTCTTAGGGCTGCTTGCTCTAAACTTTCGCCTACATTTTTTCTTCCTTTGGGTAAAAAGAATGCTCTTTTCTTGTTTTAATCTAGTTTATCTATACCAGCCTAAAAATAGGTATAGCTTTATTTAGACTTTAGTCAGAGCGAAGAGAAGAATCAGACCATATTTATTTTCCTTAGTTACAAAGTTTTTGAGAGGTTCATTTTTTTGTTTTGAAAACATTGGCCATTCTAAATCTTCATATTTTATACCCTCCATTTTTAATGCTTTTTCTGGGTCATTAAAAAGCGGGGAATCATTTTTAAGAAAAATTTTTCTATCAAAAACTCCAAAGCTTTGTATATCATGATAGTGATGAGTATCACTTTGGTCAAGTATATCTTCTATATGGGCAAAAAAATAGAGTAAAGAGAACGTTTCTAATATATTTTCAGATAGGCCCATAGTTAGGACTCCGAGAGGCTTTTTAGTGCCTTGTGTAAAGCAAACTACATCAATCATAGTAATATCAGTATCGAATAGATACTGATCTTGATAAGTATTAATAGGCCTAGTATTGTTGGCCCCATGCAAAAAACAAATAAAAGAAAGCGTAAGTAACATAGAGAGTAATTTTTTCATAATGTGATGCGTTAAATTTTAGAGAAAATTACTAAAAAAACTTCAATTCATCATATTTTTTATAACTTTTTTCAAAATCCCCTCCAATGTATAGAAATAGGGTCTCTCTCCTTTTTGGCGATACCTTTAGCTTTGAAGATGCTAGGAAAAGCAAAAAAGGTACAAGTTTTTTCATATCTAAAAATTAAAGCTAAATAACTACCAAATCTACAAGTTTATATATATTTTTCTTTAGCCAAAAGCTGATGCCAACATCACATCCAACTCAAAAAGATTAAGACATGAACCAAAGGTAGCTATCCTAGTCAAGGCTGTTTTGAAAAATTTTAATGACCTACTGGTACAAAATGTTATAAAAGTTAGCTATTCATAGAGTTCTTAAATAGCACCAGGGAAAGAGAGAGGGTAGCGCTATATGGGATATTGTATTGTGCTAAAGTTTGATGCTCATCCTTAAGAATTGTTTTCTTATACTTTAGCTGATACAGCACAGGGTTTTTATTCATATTTTCTGGTGTTATCTGCTTAACAAGGTTAAGTTGATTTATCTTAGGATCCTTTTTTACTTCTTGCATGATGTCTGCTACAGTGATTTGCATTTTTTTATTATGTGAAAAAACTATTTTATTAGTAGTAAGGGATTCATTAACATAACAATTGATCTTAATCTTATCTACAGAATCAGTTATGCCCATAGCTTGAGCAAAGTCTATTACATTATCTTCGTCGCTATGACCGTAAAAGTCATCATCGTCAGAGTTTTCTTCTTCCTTAGTTGAACCGGAGGTTTCGGGCTTTTTTAAAGGTAGTTGTTTAAAAGGCATTTGATGTGCTTGCGATGCTAATGGCTTGGTTATAGCTTTTGGCGGAGCACCAAATTGGAATTGCATTTTTGGGGCTTGATGTTGTAAAGAAAAAGCTGACTTCATGGGCCCTGTTGGTTGGGTAGGTTGTGCTGGTTTTGGGAGAAAGTGCAAGTAATTTTCTTTAAAAAAGTCATTAGCTTTGAAGAAAAATTCTTTTTCTTCATCAAGGAGGTCTTGGTTTTCTTTAATATTTTTTTTATTCTCGCTATGTGCA
>JBCCHA010000032.1:0-8289 GCA_039028995.1 Bacteroidota bacterium
CCCTTCAATCTCAGTACACTCAAGATTGGCCGCTTTAAGATTGGCACCTGTAAGATTAACATGGGTAAGATTGGCATCTTCAAGATTAGCCTCCTCAAAGTTACAATGTGACAAATCAATACCTGATAAATTCAGGCCTTCAAAGTCTACTTTCCTAAATTTAGCGCCTTGTAATGATTGGGCTTTGTCAATGTGAGCTGCTTTAAGGTTTTTGGCGCATGTAAAGTCACAATTTGACAAATCAAGACCTGATAAATTCAGGCCTGCAAAGTCTACAAACTCAAATTTAGCGCCTTGTAATGAACTAGCTTTTTCAATGTGAGCCGCTTTAAGGTTTTTGGCCCATGTAAAGTTACAATTTGACAAATCAAGACCTGACAAATTCAGGCCTTCAAAGTCTATCCACTCAAATTTAGCGCCTTGTAATGAACTAGCTTTTTCAATGTGAGCTGCTTTAAGGTTTATGGCCCCTTTAAAGTTACAATTTGACAAATCAATACCTGATAAATTCAGGTCTGCAAAGTCTACCCCAATAAATTTAGCGCCTTGTAATGTAGTATTTTCAAGTGTGGCCCCTGCAAGCTTAGCATGGGTAAGATTGGCCGCTTTAAGATTGACCTCTGCAAGATTGGCCTCTGAAAAATCACAATGTGACAAATCAATACCTGATAAATTCAGGCCTTGCAAGTTTACACCCTGAAATATAGCGCCTTGTAATGATTGGGCTTTTTCGATGTGAGTCTCTTTAAGGTTTATGGCATGTGAAAAATCACAATTTGACAAATCAAAGCCTGATACATCTATGTCTGTGAAATCTACATGCGTAAAATTAGCGCCTTGTAATGTAGCATGGGTAAGATTAGCCCCTTGCAACTTGGCACCTGTAAGATTGGCCTTGCTGAAATCTGTACCTTGTAGATTGACTCCTGTCCAATCTAAGCCTTGTAAATTGAGTCCACCTAGGGCAAGGTTGGTGAAACTAAAAAAAGGATTTTTATGAAAACGCTGGGGATTCAGTGGGAAAGAATCAGGTAAAGTACGGATATTTTTTTGGAGGTATTGGGCCCCAAAAAAATCTCTATAGCTAGGTTGGATAAATTGGTATACATGGGCTTGTACTTGACGCAAGGGGGCATTTTGAAAGGTTTTATGATCAAAAAAACGCTGCAGTTGAGGGTCTTTTTTTTGCAGGGTGGTTTTATCTTGCTGCACAAGTTGGTAGCCTAACTCTTCACAAAATGCAACAATGGTTGCTTTGGTAATGCCTGTAGGTTGTGCTTCGGGCTTGCTGATTTCTCTTTGCAGCCATTCATCTGTAAAAGCTTCATAAATATGCAGCAGTTGTATGTTTTTTCCATAGGTTTCAAAAAGCTTTGGCAAGGTACGCAGCACAACACCTAGAAGAAAAGGAGAGGTCATCATCTCACGCAGTTGGGGCATTTGTTGTAATGTGTCTTGGTATGCTTTTGCTTGCCAAGTACTTGGGTTGTAATCGGACTCGGCAAAAGTTTGGATGTAGCTATCTACTTGGTCCAATGTAAAGGGCGCTACTTCTAGGTGGCGTAAAGGGGTATCTGGGTGACCAAATAGCTGCTGGCACAGTGCTTTTTCGGCCAAGTGATTAAATTTCGGATCCTTTTGTAAGTTCACTAAATAAGGCGTACGGCAGGTAATGATGCATTTGTTGTTTGCGCCCCAGTCATGCAAAAGGAATTGGTTGTCTCTATAAAGCAAATTGCCAGTGGCATTGATTTCGTCATACCCATCAAAAATAAAGCACCAGCGTTGTTTGCCAGCTTGGCGTAGTGCTTCAATGCTATTATCTAAGCCCCTTTTTCGCAAGGCTTGTTGGATAATATCTTGAGGTATAAGGCCGTTTTCTGCATATATAGGTAGAGAGATAAAGAGGGGGATATATTTCTTTTTTGTGGTCAACTGGTCTTTGTATAACCCCCAAAGTGCTTTTTCTAAATGGCAGGCATAGGTGCTTTTGCCGGTACCTGCTTCTCCAGTAAGGAGTAAAACGGGCTGGTTTTTGGCTTGCATAAAGTCGTCAAAGACTTGGGGGTGGAGCAGGGGTGCTTGGGTGGCTGCTTGGATTTTGGCAAGTGGGGGCAGGTAGAGCTGGGCATTGAGATAGGATTGGTTGCGAATACGGCTATTCAGGCGTAGTAGGCGGATGCACTTTTTTGTATTGCTTTCTATGTGTTGCATCAGTGTGTAGGCATGGGTCAGTAACACGGTTTGCAATTCGGCGGCATCTTTGGCTGGTAAGTTAAGGAGCATATTTTTGATGAGTTGCAAGGCATCGTCTTGGCTATTGGCAAGGGATGCCTTGTTATTTTTTTGATATTGCAGTTGCCAACGTATGATGTCTTGATGAAGCCGATGGATGCGGTAGGTTTCTTTTTTTTGGTCTTCTTTTTCTTTGATAACTACGCCGTAATTGCTCAAGCATTGAAGTGCAGGAGATACCTTTTGATCGTCAATGGTTTCGCCTTGGGCGGTTTTTTTCATGCGGTTGCGTTTTGGCGCAGGGCGAAGGTACGCAAAGATACGTGCATCCAATTTATCGGCATGCAAAAGGCTCATGACGTGCAGGATGCGTAGGGTTTCTTTTAAATCGTCTTTTTCCTTCATTTCTTTTTTTACTTTGTCTAAGGATATGTCAAAACTGGCCCATACGGATAGGTTTTTAAAAGGGCTATTTGCACTGGAGGCCATATGTACTTTTTCAAGTAGTTTTTTTTGTTGTGTTACATCTTGATACTGAGATAGGTAATGGTTATAGGCGTTATCTTTAGCATGATAGTTGTGGAGATAATGCCCTACTTGAGAAAGGGCTAGGGGCAAGCCTCCTAATTCTTGGACCAACAATGCTTGCTTTTGCGCTTCTTCATGGTTTGCTGGAGGGCAGAACTTTGCAAGTAGTTTTTGAGATTGATCTTGGCGCAAGATCTTAATAGGTAGCTTGCCAATGCCTTGTGTTTGCCAATGGGCATCGTTGTCCTGACGAGAAGTAATAAGGATATGGCCTAACCCTTTTTCTTCAGGAAAGAGCGCTGTGTAATCTTTTATGTTTTCTACATTGTCTAAGATCAAAAGCCAGCCGGGATATTGGATAAGTTTGTCTTTAATGTCGCGTTTCCAAGTAGGATCAAAATGGTGATCATTTTCTTGAATCCCCAAAGCACGGCCAAGGGCTTTAAGGTTGTTGACTTCTGCATCTAGCCATAAGACATGTGTATAGTGGCCTTTTTCTAAACGGTTGATAGCAGCATGACGATCTTGACACTTTGCGGCTTCTTGGCCATCAAAATAGTTGCTTGCATAAAGACAAGCTAGGGTACTTTTGCCCATACCGCCTTCTCCAATAATGGCTATTTTTTCTGTTTGGGTAAAAAATTTCTTATGCAAATCGGCTATTTCTTGGTCACGCATTACCATATGTGCTTTGGCCTGAGGCAAAGCCGGGAGGTTATTTTTGCCATAAGGAATAATGGTTGTAGGGATTGCATAATGAGGTGTGGGTGATAGCGTGGGTGATTGGGGTTCAGCTGCTCTGGGTTGGCAAGCATCGGGGTGATCTTGAGCTATGCCATAGAGGTAGTCTACCAGTAGACGTATATCTGCATCTGAACTTTCTTTGTAATTTTTCGTGAGTTGGAGCTTTTTTTCTTCATTATTCCATGTTAAATAGGGCTTCCATAGATTAGAAATATGGTTTAAATCACTAGGTAAAGAGCCGTTGTAATAGTTGTTTAACAGATGACGCAAAGGCATGGCAAGATGACGTTTATGACAAAAATCATGTGCAAAAGGGGTTGTTTTATAGTGGGATTTGTGGTGTAGCTTATATTCTTTTTTGGGTTTGAGATGTTGGCCTTCTGGATCGTAATTATTGGTTGTATTGGCTAGATCGAAGAATCCTCCATATTCTTCGCCTAGCAGGCTGTTGTTTTTTATACCCCAAAGAGCTCCTCCTATGCGGTAAATGCTTTTGGCTATATCTGACAGACTGCCACTCAGCACACCCCCTATTGCCTGTGAACCTGCTTGGCTCATATCAATCATTTTGGTCATGTCAAGTAGGGGCCAGGATGCTATGGATTGGCACTCTTTCGCTTTGCCAGTTTGTGGGTTAAAGGCCTTGACAAAGTTTTGTATATCATGACTGCGTAGGGTGTAGGCTGTATAGTCTTTGACACGGGCAATGCCTTTTTTCAGTACATTGTCTCTTTTGGAATGTTTAATGAAATCTTGAAATACTACCCGATAAAGCGTGCCTACATGGGAATTGCAGCTATTGATCAAGTTTGGGGAGGAGAGGTAGTTGGTAATGTCCAAAAAGTCAGGCTCTATGGATTCATAACGATGGTCGAGCTTTGCAAGCATGTCTTTTGCACCAGGGGTATCAAAGGTCACACAGTGGATATGTAGGCTGTCTTTGTATTTGGACTTGCCTAATAAAGTAGTGACTTGCGCTAGCCATCCGCCTACGGAGTGGCCGGTAGTAGTAAGGATAAGCAGTTTTTTTTCACCCAGTTGCTTTTGGGCTATTTTTTTGGCTTCTTTGAGGTAGTCAAGCACAAGGTATTCTTCGCCTGTATCTTTGCCTAATATGGAAAGTGCATTTGTTTTTAATGTGTGTATATTGGAGATGTTGATACCGCGATGGGCTAACACGATTTGTTGCTTCTGGGTATGGTAATAGATAGCACCTCGATAACTTGCTTGGTCTCCTAAGAATTGTTTCCAAAAACCATCTTTCTTAGCTTGGAGTATAGCAGCGACCTTCCAGTTAGGTAAGGTATGAGTAGCATCTAAGACTACAGCATCTCCTTTTTTTAAGTTTTGATATACGTGTTGGCTCATGACAGCAAGCTCATAAGGCGAAGGGAAGCAGGTCATGTCTCGGAGACTTTTATCGAATAAGGAGGATATATTGGGTATGCTGCTTGGATGATTATTTGAAAAAAGAAAAACAGGAGATGGAGATCTTTCATGTACTACTACCTGTTTACCAGTTGGGCTGGTTGTGGATTGGTGCAATACATAAGGAGGTACTTTCTTTTGGCTCTTTTTGGGCTGTCCTCTATAAAGGGTTGTGTGGATGGCTATGTCTGATTCGTCTTTTTCATCATCGTCATATGCAAAGTCTTGCGAAAAACTGTTGCCTTTCGCATCATTCTCGCTCAAAGAGGCTTGTAAGGCAGCTTGAAGATGCGGATCGTTTTCGCTGTCGCTGTCTTTGTGGTCTTCTTCGTAATTGTTGGTAGGCAGGCAAGGTGCTGAGTGGGTTATTAAAGCCAAGAGAAAGGCAAAAAGCTGTTTTTTTCGTGAGGTGTAATGCATGGTTTTTATATTTATTTTTTAGTTCAAGACATATAAAATACACATTGCTTTGTAATTTTCAAAATGGCTGCTTACCATTTTTTCAATCAAGAGGTAAAAAAGTTTTTAAAGGGGCATTTGATAGTGTAATCATCTGAATAAAATTAAGTTTTCAAGCATCTTTTTTGCGTTTTTGTCCTATAATTTATCAAAAAGCAATGCACTATTTTTCATGCTAAAAAAGTGTATTTCGCCTTTGCCCATGCGCTGATTACAAAAGAGTGTGTAGTACTTGATAAAATAAAAAAGCAAATTATGCCCGAATCAATTTTTAAACCATTGTAGATCATGACTATACCTAAGTTTTTTACACAAAGCTTTTTACTAGCCTATATTTTTTCATTAGCTTGCATAGCTACAAAAACTTCAAAAGCAACTTCCCAAACCCCAAAATCTACTGCCCGATCAACCTCCCATGCAAAAAGCGATAAAGATGTGGTATCCTACAGATACATTTGCCTTTATCCCACTGTAGAATACCAAGATAATGACAAGCGTTTTTACCATTTGATAGAAATTACAAAAGACTCCGAAGAGTCCATTCCATTAGGAGTTATGCGGTATCCAAAAGATGAAATCAATTTTTTTAAATCATTGCAAGCCAAAGAGCTGTATCCAAAACTTGTCAAGCTTTTTGATCAAATAGAAACACGTGCTACTTCTGAACACACAAGAGCTCAATTCAGTGAATTTCATTTTCAACTTGGGGCTAAAGAAGACACTGGAGACTCCTCATTGTTTGTAGCAGAAGATATCAAAAGAGTGCCTTTAGAATCACAATCATGTAGTCAAATCGGCCTATCAATGACAATCGCACAACTAGCCAAGCAAGATGCAGCAAGTATGTTTTTTCGCTTCCCTACACAACCTGGTGAAGTGTATGTAAAGACTGCCAGTAACAGCCAGTTAGATCTTATAGAACTGATTGCTTTGGTATATGACCTATTTGCAATTTGTGCCGATCCTAGCACAACAAAGTATTACCAAGGCAGTACTATGGATCAATTGATAGACAAGGGCACAGTCATTCTTCCTGAATATATCAAAAAGGAAAGATGGAAAATGGGGCAATCAAAAGAGCCTTCTAAAAGAGTATTTGAAAAAAATGCAGAAAATCATGTCTATGCACTTAAATCTTACAAAATAGGCCCAATGAAAGAGTCCCCTAGAAAGAACCCCAGAAGGTTTAAAATTGAAATGAAAGAAAAAGTATATGAAATACCATCTTCTAGACTAACTTTTATACCATCAAAAAAACCAAGTCTGCAAACAAGATATACTAGCCATGCTATCCCACCATTTGGAGAGGTATGGCAGTCTGCAAAACATAGACAAAAATCATCTTGCAATCTGACCCTTGAACAGCGTAAATGGATAATGAAACAAATAGTAATAGCCAATTTAAGACCACTAATAGAAGCACGTGCTGCTTCTCGTGCTAATACGTCTGGTGCTACGACTCATGCTAAGCGTAAACATGGCCCGGTTGCTATGGAAGTGAGCTCAAGAAATACAAATAAAGCAAAACAAAACACACCAAATACCAACCTTGACTCTCATGCATTAGAAATAGACTTTCAATTAGGCAAAATAGACAGCAAAAAAGCAAGGATGCCGAAAGTCATATATAGCTCTCGGCATCTCGATGAGGGGTTGAGTAGTTCAGAGGAAGATGATGATGAACGCATAACAGCGATTGAAGAAGAAAGTCTACCCGTACAAAACCCTGTACCTCAACACAATGCTCAACCAAGCCCTGACAAGCTTAGCCCTAAGCTTACTGCCCACGAGTCCCACGCATTTATCTATATAGATGAATGCGTAGAAAATGAAGAAACAACTTCCCCATCCTCTCCTAAAAGCCCTCGCAAGCTTACCCCTACGCTGACTACTAAAAAGACGCAAGCACCTGGCCATACCAAACCATCTGCAAACAAGGGTCAAAAGCCTACAAAACCCTCTCTTAAAAGCGGTGAAAATCTTACCCCTAAGCTGACTACTAAAAAGACGCAAGCACTTGGCCATACCAAACCATCTGTAAACAAGGGTCAAAAGCCTACAAAACCCTCTCTTAAAAGTTTTGAAAATCTTAAAATAATTATTTCTCACAAAAAGCATACCAACCAAAAATCAACAAATGCAGCCCCAAACCCATTGAGGTATATTGCTGCCTTATTAGCTACTTGTGGAGTGGTTATAGTACTCAAACCATTTTTTAAATGGGCAAAAAAGAAAAACTATAGCGCTAGAAAAAAACGCTTCATCTTAAAAAAAATGAAAAGGCCTCAACACGTGTAACCAGACAAAATATATATTGCGTATTTTACAAATCGGATGCTTACTAAATTGCTATATTACATTAGACAATATTTCGGTTTCTCCCGTGGCCAAACCTATGGCACAGCCGTGCTACTTTTTCTATTGGTCCTGGCATTGGCTACGCCTAGCATAGTACAACACTATGAGGTCCATCAGCAAAAAAAACAAATCATAGTACAAAGTAAAGACTTGGATGAGTGGGTGGCAGTGCTGAGACAGCACAGTAAAAAAGATGGCCCAAAAACGGGTGGTGAACTTGAAAATAAGGCTATTTATTTGAACATCAACAAAGCCTCTATCTCTGCACTACAACAAATTTATGGCATAGGGCCTGTGCGGGCTAAACGCATCCTTGCTTACCGCGATCTATTAGGGGGATTTGTCAGTTTAAATCAATATGAAGAGATCTATAATTTGCCTAGTGAGGTAGTAACCCAATTGAAAACACATACCTTTATTCATCCTGATTTCTCACCTCAAAAAATCAATATCAATAAAGCTTCACTGCAAGACTTAACTAGTCATCCTTATTTGAATTATCATGAAGCTAGTGCACTGTCGGCACGGTCTCGTTGC
>JBCCHA010000033.1:0-8114 GCA_039028995.1 Bacteroidota bacterium
GTTAATTTTGGGCCGTAACTCAAAAACTTATTGAAAGCCTGCTTTTTTTGCAGTTATATAAACTATAAGTTTTTATTTTTTAAAGCCTGCTATCAATGAATTTAAGACAAATTTTTAAAAACTTCGTACTACCCTCATTCGCTGTGATAGCTTTGTGGAGATTTTATCAAGGGTTTTCTTTGCAAGAGCTCATAGATGGCATAAAAAATTGTAATTTATCCTGGATTATACTAGCCACGCTAGTGCATTTGATTAATCATTTGTTACGTGGGTACAGATGGAAAGTATTGATTATGCTACAAAAAAACTACTCTGTAAGTACGCTAAATTGTTTTTTAGCAGAGATGACAGGGTTTTTTACTAATGTGGCTATGCCTAGGATAGGTGATTGGACGCGGTGCACTACACTTGAAAGGCTAAACAATGTGCCTATCAAGGAGACTTTGCCTAGTGTGATTGTAGAGCGTACCATAGACATTTTTGTTTTTTCTTTAGCACTTACGGCTACTTTAGTTGCTTCTTTATTTTTTAAGGATAAAAATGTGCAATCTCTTTTTTCAGAAAATTTTCAGACTATAAGTAATGCGTCTATTTTTTCTTTTATGACCTTTGTAAAAGCAGGTTTACTTGTAGTGCTAGTAGGAGGTGGGCTAATATTGCTTTATCGGGTTTTTAAAGCGCAATTTCAAGTATTTTTTGATTTCTGTTTTGGTATTTTTCGTTCTACCAAAGAAGTATTGCTGCGCATTAACCTAGCTACTTGGCTACTTACTTTACTCATCTGGGGGTCTTACTTTTTAGTAGAGTACATAAGCTGTTTTGCTTTAGAGGCCACTTCTGATCTTGGGTTTTTTCCTATTTTCTGCATATTTATAGTCATCAACTTAGGGATGGCTATCCCCTTGCCTGCCAATATAGGTGCTTACCATATATTGATGTCTACAGCTTTAGCTGCATTTAATGTACCTAAAGAACCTGCTGTAATATATGTGACTTTGACCCATGGCATTCAGGTATTTAATGCCATGGTAGTAGGGGGGGGGTGTGCCTTTGTAAGTTGGTTAAAAAACAGAAGGGTTCCTGTAGAAAGGTCTTGACAAATGGCATTTGAATGCAAGGCTATTTGCAAAACCGGATTTAGGCATTTATAAAGTCAAAGCGGTGGGCATGCTTACTAAAATTTTATCTCTATCATCTATGGGCTATACAAATTGGTTTGGATTAATTTTTCTTCTTATCTTTGTATAAATTTTTTTACAGTATAAATCATGAAAAAACTATTACATATACTATTGGTAACCTCCCTGCTACCTTATGTAGCTGGTGCACAGCTTGTAGATCAGGAAAATAATACGGTTACTCAAGTGGCTCATACACAGGCATATATATCTAGTCCTATGCCTGCAGAAGATAACACAACCCTTATTAATGATGATGTTAATCAGGTGCAGCCACCTCAACCTGACAGAGCTTGTATTGAATTTAGGGTTTATGATAATAGAACAATAAGGTTAGATTTTAATCAAGCTGCCCAATTTGAAATTGATACGAATACTTTTTTTATGCCTAAACAAGTGAAAGCTAATGATTTAATTACTTTTGAAATTGAAAAATTTGAAGCCAAAAAAATCCCCTATTTAAAATTTTTAGATACTACATGGCAAGCTACCCAACTTTCTGAAACCTATGATCTCCAATACATTAAATACATGAGTGAGCCAACATCTGATTTAGCTTCTAAAGATCTATTCTTAAGAAAAAATGATCATAGAATAAATCCTAATGCAAACAAGCAGATAGTATACTTGCCTAATACCACTCAAGATGTAAGCTTCAATGATTTGTTACAAGATATAAATACAAAACGCCTAAAAAAAGGATTTTTTCAACCAGGGGCATTATATGTAGTTTACGTCTTGGCTAGTGCAAAAACTTTGCATGCTGCGTCAAAAAGCTAAACCAAAACCCCTTTATATCAACTACTTATCACATTATGCCTAAACTTACAATCATTGCAAATATCGTTGCCAAACCTGATCAAATTGAGCTAGTTAAAGCCGAGCTCATCAAGTTGATAAAAATTACCCGTGCGGAAGAAGGCTGTATTAACTATGATTTACATCAAGATAATCAAAACCCCTCTCACTTTACGTTTTACGAAAACTGGTCATCACGTAAAGTCTGGCAAAATCATATGGCCAACCAACATTTAGCTGACTATATGAAAGCTACAGAGGGTGCAGTAGATGCTTTTACGCTCAATGAAATGACCCATATAGCGTAATTTTCAATTATCATGGCCGATAACTAACCTGAGAGAGGGCACCATCATGGTTATCTTCCTTTTTGATATATCTTATTATCCAAATTGTTCTAGAAGGTGCTGTCCAGCATTCTGGATAGCACCTTCTAGATAGAGCCTTCTAGCCCAAAAATCTACTTTAACACCATTTTGCATAGCCCTAGCCCTATAACTACTCTACATCTTTTTGATCATCATCTGGTTTAGCTTTATTTTGTTTTTTGGCAAATTGCTTGTCAAATATTTTGCTGCCTACAACGCCTGCAACAATACACATCAAATAGGTAAGAGGATTAGTAGTGTTTTCAGGCGTGGTTTCAGCTTGAGTCTCTGCACTTTTTTCTTGGGTAGAGGCTTTGTGCGGTTTTTTTTCTAAATTTTTTATTACGCCCTTTTGTTTTTTGACAGTCTTTTTTTGGGCATTTACAGTCTTTTCTAAATCTTTTACCTCTTTATCTTTTCTCTTTATGTCACTCTCTAATTTTTTGATTTTTTGCCTTTTGGTACTTAGTTTGTTGGTCAGCTTTTTTATCTCATCAGCTTTGGTTTTTAATTCACTTTTTGATACTGTAATCTCTTGCTCTTGGTCATGAATAGTCATTTGTAAGGTTTCTTCTGTCTTTTGCACCTCTTCTTCCGGTTCAGTTTCTGAAACTGTATTTGACGCTTGCTTACTATGAAGTGCTTGCTCTAGATCTTGTATCATATTCACTTTATCTGCCAGTTTATTTTGTATCTCTTCTATGATTTTCTTGACAGATGTAATACGGTTTTCTATTTTTTGATTGCCTTGGCCCTGTTGGTCGCCATCTAGTTCCTGCATTCCGATTTTTTGCAACGTAGCTAGCTCTTTGTGTATTTCTGCTAGCTCGTCTGATTTTTGCTGCGCTTCATGCTTGAAGTTGTTTAGCTGTTTTGTTAGCTCTTTTATAGTGGCAAATGCGGTACTTAGTTTTTTTTGCAAATTTTTTGTATGTTCATTTTTTTGATTTAGTTCTAGGTTTTTTTGAGAAAATTGGCTCTCTAAGCTTGTTTGGTTAGTTATGCTATATTGCAACTGATCTGTAACCTCATTGAGGTTGTCAAGTTCCTTGCTTTTTTTAGCAAGTTTCTTTTTTAGCTTATTTATTTCCTCGTTTTGTGTTTTTATCATTTCGTATAATTTTTCGTTTTCTCCATTTTCTAAAGCAAGTTCTGCTACTTCCACATCATTGTCATCAGTTTCATAGTCTGATAGCTCTACAGATGAAGTACTTAGTACACTTTGGGTAGGTTCTAACGGAGGTTGTAACAATTCAGGTGTGCCCATTTTAGAGTTTGGCTGCGACGCTTGCACGGTGTTGGGACTTTGGGCATTGGTTAAAGCAATGATTTGGTTGCCATTTAATTTAAGGTCTAATAGTTGATTGAAATTATTACTTTCTTCTTCACCAGCTTGCTTTTTTTCTGATTTATTGCTTTCACGAGATTCTGAAGAGTCTGACCTGCGTACTACTGCTTCTTTATGATCTAAGTTAGCCAGTTTTTGAGCTAGGAAGCTGGCACAGTTTTTATAAATAGGCTCTCCTTTTCCATTTACTAGCTTTATGGGTTGGGCCGCATTTTTTGTGTCTTCGACTGACTTTATTATTTGGTCAAATTCTATTGGCTGGCCTCTACTTCCTTTGTTATAAAGATGTGCCACAGCTTTTTGGCCAGCTTGTAGTTCTTCCGTTGTCAATGTCTGACTTTTATCCATTTTGTCAAAGAGCCAATAAAGTTGTATTACGTCAAGATCATAGCCTTTTTTTGAAAGTGGTTTTTTCTTTAGTGTTTCTGCTTTTATATGTTCTTTACTAATATCTCCTACATTTGTAATATCCTTACATACATTTTTAAAAAGTGTAATAGTAGTAGTAGTCACATCTTTTCTATTACCTTTCCTGCTTCCTTTATAGTATAAATGCACAAGAGGTTCATACCAGTCTTTCTTTACATCTTGGTTAGCGCTGTATAGTGTAGAACAACAAATCATAGCTAAAATCATTGTAAGTTGTATTTGTTTATATCGTATGTTTTTCATAATTTTGCAGATTTTAAAGGGTTAAAAGAGTCCTGAAAATAGGCAGGGAATTTGTCTTTGCTTAAACACTGCATTGTGGTAAGTGAAATATTGGGTGCTATAGATTTTTTAAAAAATGGGTTTAAAAAGATAAAATAGGCAGTTAATTTTGGGTCAAAGTATAGGTTCTTGTATAATTGACTTTTATCTAGCCCCACTCTGATATGCCACGTTTTTGTCATTTACATTGCCATACTCAATACTCTCTTTTAGATGGGGCAGCTCGTGTAGATGGGCTTATTAGTCAAGCTAAGATTTTGGGGATGGAGGCACTTGCTATTACGGATCATGGCAATATGTTTGGGGTGCTTGATTTTGTTACTGAGGCGAAAAAGCAGGGCATTAAGCCTATTATAGGATGCGAGTTTTATGTGGCTCCTGATAGGCATGACCATACGGACAAAACTAGATATCATCAACTTATCTTGGCTAGCAATGCAAAGGGATATGAAAATCTGATTAGGTTGTGCTCTTTGGGCTATACTGAAGGGTATTATTACAAGCCTAGAATAGATAAAAAACTTATACAAAAATATAAAGAGGGCCTAATA
This sequence comes from Bacteroidota bacterium, assembly GCA_039028995.1. Classification (GTDB taxonomy): domain Bacteria; phylum Bacteroidota; class Bacteroidia; order Cytophagales; family Amoebophilaceae; genus JBCCHA01. The sequence goes on from JBCCHA010000033.1 coordinate 4,955, forward strand.
GCTACTACGTGTTGTTTGGCGGCAGAAGTGCCTAAGGCTATTTTGTCAAAAGGTGAGGAAGCTGCAGAAAAGGTATTGCTTGATTGGATAGGTATTTTTGGCAAAGAAAATTATTATATAGAGCTACAGCGTCATGGCCTTGCTGAGCAGGATAGGTGTAATGAGGTGCTTATAAGGTGGAGTAGAAAGCATGGGGTAAAGATGATTGCAACGAATGATGTGCATTATACTAAACAGGAGGATAGTAAAGCACATGATATTTTGCTTTGTCTACAAACTGGGGCAGATCTTGATGATCCTAAACGTATGCGTTTTGCCAATGATCAGTTTTTTTTGAAATCTCCTGAGCAAATGGCTACGCTTTTTGCTGATGTGCCAGAAGCTATTTCTAATACGGCAGAGCTGGCTGATCGTATTGCTGAGCCTGTGCTGGAAAGGGATTTGCTTTTGCCTGCTTTTGCCTTGCCTAAAGGATTTAAAAGCCAGGATAGGTATTTGAAGCATTTGGTGTGGGCGTATGCAGAAAGTATAGAAGGTGGTAAAAAAGAGGTTTTTCAAAAGCGTATAGCACATGAGCTTGATATCATTGAGAAGATGGGCTATGCTGGCTATTTCCTTATTGTACAAGATTTAGTTCATGCTGCTAAAAAGCTAGGTGTAGTAGTGGGGCCTGGAAGAGGATCTGTAGCAGGCTCTTTAGTGGCTTATTGTTTAGGGATTACTACTATTAATCCGCTAGCTTATCAATTGATTTTTGAACGCTTTCTCAATCCTGATCGTATCTCTATGCCAGATATTGATTTGGATTTTGATGACAAGGGCAGGGAGAGGTTGATTGCTTATTTGGTAGACAAGTATGGGCATAATCAGGTAGCACAAATTATTACTTTTGGTAGTATGGGTGCTAAAACTGCGATAAGAGATGTGGCACGTGTGCTTAAACTGCCTTTAAAACAGGCAGACTATTTGGCTAAACTCATACCTGACAAACCTGGCATTACTTTTCAAGAGGCTTTTGAGTCAACTCCTGAGCTAGTTAGTTTTGCTAAAAAAGCAGATACGCCAGAGGGTAGGGTACTGGCTATGGCTACTACTTTGGAGGGGTGTATCAGACATGCAGGCATACATGCGGCTGGTTTGATTATTGCGCCTGGAGAGCTTACGGATTATATACCTGTACGCACGGATAAAAAGTCTAATCTTTTGGTCACGCAATATGAAGGTGCACTTGTAGAAAAGGCGGGGATGCTTAAAATGGATTTGTTAGGGCTGAGAACTTTGAGCATTATGCAAGATGCTGTGTCATGGATTAAAAAAAATCATGGGGTGGAAATCGATTTGGGTAAATTGCCTCTCAATGATGAAAAAACGTTTAAGCTATTTCAAAAAGGATCTACTATAGCTGTTTTCCAGTTTGAGTCTGAAGGTATGAGAAAATGGCTTGAGAAGCTACGACCTACACATATAGAAGACCTTATAGCTATGAATGCACTTTATAGGCCAGGCCCCATGCAGTTTATTCCTAATTTTATAGATCGTAAAAATGGCAAAGAGAAAGTAGATTATCCTCACGCAGCTTTGGTAGAGATTCTTCAACCTACTTATGGGATTATGGTGTATCAAGAGCAGATCATGCAGACTGCTCAGATTATAGCAAACTATACTTTGGCACAAGCAGATGTGTTGCGCTATGCGATGGGTAAAAAGAAGGTAAAGGAGATGGCTAAGCAGCGGACTATTTTTATTGAGAATGCTCAGAAAAAACAGGGCATTAGTAAAGAGAAGGCTGTAGAAATATTTGATATGATGGAGAAGTTTTCTAGATATGGCTTTAACCGTTCTCACTCTGTAGCCTATGCTTTAATTGCCTACCAAACTGCATTTTTAAAAGTACATTACCCTGCTGAGTTTATGGCTTCAGTGCTTACGCATCATCAGCATGATCTTGATAAAATAGCGTTTTTTATACAGGAGTGTAAAAGGTTGAAGCTTACTATACAGGGGCCTGATGTGAATTTGAGTGATTTAGACTTTAGCCCTAACGCTTCTACTATACGGTTTGGATTAGCTGCTATAAAGGATGTAGGCAAGGGTGCTGTGGAGTTGATTGTAGAGGAGCGCAAAAAAAATGGGCCTTTTGAAGACATTTATGATTTTACTAGACGCTTGGTGGATAGAAAAATCAATAAAAAAATGGTAGAGCGGCTTGCTATGGTAGGGGCCTTTGATGGGTTCAAGCCTTTTTTGCATAGAAAGCAATATGTCTTTTCCCTTGCTAATGAAGGCAATCTGATAGCGCGTAGCCTGCAGGAAGCTAAAAAGCTGCATGAGTCTAAACAAAGCAAACAGCTCTCTCTTTTTGCTGCAGAGCCTGAGGCGATTTATCATGTCAGGCCGAAAGCTGTGCAATGCGAGCCTTATACGCAGATGGAAAAGCTGCGTGTGGAAAAAGAGCTTGTGGGTTTTTATGTATCAGGACATCCTTTAGATTATTTTAAAAAGGTATTAGAGCGTTTTGCCAATTGCCATACTCAAAATGTTTTTTCTTTGCAAAATCAAGAGGTCAAATTGGCTGGCGTTGTAGAAGAGTATAAAAAAAGACAAAATAAAAGTGGGGGGTATTATGGTAGTTTTTCTATAGAGGACTATCAAGGTAGGTTAAGTTTGCAGCTTTTTGGTGAAAAGCTGACAACTTATGAGCCTTTGTTAGTACCGGGTCATCTTGTGTATATAGTAGGAAGGGTGCAACCACGCTATGGCCAAAAAGATGTATGGCAGTTGAAGATTAAAAATATTGAGCCATTGGAGCAAATAGCTCAAAAATATACGAAAAGTGTATCTGTGACGCTTGCTATTCATGAGCTTTCTCAAGAGCTAGTAGAAGGTTTAAGTCAAACGGTAAGCAGTCATCCTGGAGCTTGTAAACTTTATATATGGTTGGTAGATCATACTGCTAAGATGAAACTAGGGACTTTTTCTACTACTTGTCAAGTAGGTATAAGTGCTGATTTTTTAGTAAATCTTAATAAGCTCAATGTGCTATATCGCCTCAATTAAGTGCTAGGCTTAAAGCATTTGATTTCAACTAAGGATATGGTTGCTTTTTATTGGGTATTGACAAAACTTGGAAGATTTATTTTACATATATTTTAAAAAGTAA
>JBCCHA010000034.1:0-8069 GCA_039028995.1 Bacteroidota bacterium
ATAAATAGTTACCTGCACTAATAACTGTACCAACTAAGCCACCAGCAAGTCCACCAGCAAGGCCACCAACACATTCACCAGCCCTTCCAACAAACCCTATTGGGCCTTTAGTATCATTTCTCATTAGGCGGCCTGTATTATAATCATAGCTCAATAATGTGGGTTCAGGTGATTTTTCTACCTCTTTGGCTATTACGTGTACTGCCCCTACGCCTGCGCCTATTCCTAGCCCTACCCCTGCTGCTCCTACTCCTGCTACTGTTACTGCTGCTGCTCCTGCCTCCACTACTGCTCCTACTCCTGCTAATGCTCCTACTAATACCCCTACCTCTAATCCTGCTAATCCTCCTCCTGCTACTGCTACTGATCCTGCTAATCCTGTTTCTATTGCTGCTACTGCTCCTGCTAATGCTCCTGCTTCTACTACTGCTCCTGCTCCTGCTACTACTGCCCCTACTGCTTGTACTCCTGCTACTACTGCTGCTCCTCCTGCTGCTACTGCTCCTGCTCCTGCTAATCCTACGGCTACCGTTGCTCCTACTGCTGCTGTTTTTCCTGCTAATCTTCCTACTGTGCCTACTCCTTTTCCTACCATGTTTGCTAATGGTTCTATTATGGGTTGTTCTACTCTTTTCTTATATTTATCAGAAGCAGGATTATAACGATTAAATGGTGTAGAGCCTGACAAAAGCACTAGTGTGGTATCATTTACTAGCTGATTTCTTTCATCTTTTAATTTTTTTTCCTGTTTACTCCATGCTTCTTCTTTAGTTTGCTGTGCTGATTGTATATCAGAAGCTTTTTGATTAGCTTGGCTTATTTTTCTATTAGCAATATCTAAAAATTTTTTCTCAGTCAGAATAGTGATAACTGTATCGGCATAACCATCTAAAGCACTTGCAATAAAAGGCGCAGATTTTGGTTCGTATCGCACAGCCTGTTTAACTATGAGGTTTAGGTTTTCTAGCTTGTCTAGCAAGTAGTCTCTAAAACCTTCATCAAGCACATATTCTTCTTCAGGGGGTGTATTACTTTTTGCACTACGTACATCTGCAGCTCCATATTTTTTAACAACAGGAGCTTGTTTTGTTTGTACTTTTTTTTTCTCAAAAGGACATGAAAATACAACATTATTGTTAAGTTGATAAGAGGCAAGGTCTCCTACATTCTCTTCCTCCACAGGTTGTGCTAAAAAAATATCAAAAAAAGATTTCATAGTACTTGTATCGGCCACACATGTATCATTATTTCTTTTTTGTTCTTCTTTAAAATGTGCTTTAAAGACCTCTTGAATATTCATGTTGATATTATCCATAATTCGATCAAGATCTTGACCTTCCACATGGGTGATAAGCATAATAACAGATTCTTTGATGGTTTTTATCTCTTCATTGCCAAAATATTGCATGATGGTCTTGGCTATATGTTGAATGTCTTCATCTCTGGGATTTTGTAATTTAGCACTATCTACAACTACGACTACGCCTTTTAATTTATTGGCAAATAATGTAAAATAGGGTTCATATTCTGCCATAATAGCCTCTACAAGCTTGATTTGTTTTCTTTTACCAAAAAACCCTTCTGTGTCAGCGAACGTTAAACCTAGTGTGTTATGATCATAAAGATGCATGCCTACGGTTTCGGGCTTGTGAGTATGGCCTATTGTTGGTGACAGTATACTGCCTGGCTGAGCTATCATGTTTTTATCTTCGTTGGGATCATGGATTTTACCATTTTTGTAAGTAAGTTTAACGCCTAGCAGATATTTGATGATGGTGCTTTTGCCACTACCTGTGTTACCAAAAAAAACAACAAGCGGCTTATCACTGGTAGACTTTTGACAACGCTCCAAAACCTTTTGTTGTAAAAGATTCTTTTCATAAGGTTGCAAGTGCTTGTGGGCTGGTAAGTCAAACTTGCCGTGTGTGTAATCCACCAACTTTTCCGTAGCACTACCTGACTGTTGATTAGGACTAGTACTTTCTTTATGGTTAGCTTTTTTTACTATTTCACTTGCTAGTGCTGCACCCGTTGTCAAAGTAAGGGTTTTTACTTTTTTCCCTATACTCATTGACCCACCTCCATTAGGATCTTGAGCGGCCTGTAGCATACAAGGGCTACTTATTAGAGATAAGCAGATTAAAAGCTTACTATAGCTTTTAGGTAGATTACACATATTTAAAAAATTTAAATTTGTTAAGAAAAGGACTATGACTTAAATCTAATAAATTCTTCTGATTATGTACAACATTTTATTAAATAGTTCACTTTTTAAGTTGTAGCATACTATTTAGGCTCTGTTGCAAAGGACTGATTAATCCAGGTTTTTTTTCTTCTAAAGGCATAATAAGTTTCTTTAACCGACCAGTAGCTTAGGGAGAAAGCTGCTTCTTAATTTACATTTTTAATGGTTGAGAATAGCCTTTTTGTAAACATGTGCACAGGCTTAAGGCCAGTTAAGCTAGCAGCCATACCTGCAGGAAAGCTTTTAAATCCCAAAGTAAGCTTAATCACTCTTTTAAATTTTGCATGATGCTGATTCTATACGATTATTTAAGAATTTTATCTTGCGATGTTTTATGCTATAGGCAAGCTCTTTATTTATCAGAAGGTGCTCAATGGCTTTTTTATGGACTGTATGCATGTTTGTATGGATTACTAAGGACCTATCTCGAATAGGTAAATCTCCTAGGGCTCTTTGTAAAAAGCTTTCGTACCATATATAAAATTGATAAACAACAAAGACTCCCTGAGATCAATTTATAATAGTTTTATGTCCAAATTCATTAACTTTGGCTCAGACTAAATTTTAAATCATATTGATTACTATGGATGCCAAAAGCAAAAATTTTTTATACAAATACCTCAATGCCAACTCTCCTACAGGCCATGAAACCCCTGGCCAGAAAATATGGCTCGACTATTTAAGCCCGTATATAGACACTTTTTATACAGATGTTTATGGCACAGCAGTAGGTGTTATCAACCCCAAGGCAAAATATAAGGTAGTGATAGAAGCCCATGCTGATGAAATCTCCTGGTATATCAACCACATTACCAAAGAGGGCTACATGCACGTAATCCGCAATGGAGGCTCTGATTATCAAATAGCCCCCTCTATGCATGCCAAAATTCATACAGAAAAAGGCATACTACCCGCCGTATTTGGTTGGCCAGCCATTCATGTAAGAAAAAAAGAAGACGAAGCTAAGTTTAATGAAAAAACCGTAGTCCTCGATGCAGGCTTTAGCTCTAAAGAAGAAGCTTTAGAAAAAGGAGTCCATGTCGGAACTATGGTAACTTTTGATCAAGATCTTGTAGCGCTCAACAATGGCAGATTTTTTACAGGCAGAGCTTTAGATAACCGCATGGGTGGATTTATGATAGCAGAAGTCGCACGTAGATTACATCAAGCCAAGTTTGTACCCCCCTATGCCCTACATATAGTCAACTCTGTACAAGAAGAAGTAGGCCTCCAAGGCGCAACCATGATATCCAGGCGTATACAGCCCGATGTAGCTATCGTCACAGATGTAACCCATGATACACAAACAGTTGGCTATGATAAAATCAAACAAGGAGACATTGCCTGTGGAAAAGGCCCTGTGCTCACTTATGCACCAGCTGTACATCGCATCCTGCGCAAAATAATAGAGCAAGTAGCCCAAAAAGAAAACATACCTTTTCAACGTGCAGCTTCCTCTCGCCATACAGGTACAGATACCGATGCTTTTGCCTACTCCCACACAGGTACAGCCTCTGCATTAATATCTTTGCCCCTAAAGTATATGCATACTACAGCAGAAACCGTACATAAAGATGATGTAGAAAATGTTATTCAATTGATACATAAATCTTTGTTAAACTTAAACCCTGGTGATAATTTCAATTATCTAAATGCAGAATAAACCTATCCGCATTCCCACCTTAAACTTTTTTGCACTATAAAGAATGAGCTCCCCGTAGGCCTTAAACCTATGGGGAGCTCATTATCTTTTAGCCTTTCTTTTTTAGATTTACTTGATTAAATGGCTAGCTAATGAAGCACAAATCAACAAGTTAGACTTTTTGCCATAATCAGCTTTTACCTCTTTTAAAGTATATTTACGTTCATCTTTAATAGCGCTAAAGCCATCTGTTTTCATCCATTCATCCTTACCCTCCACTTTTAAAAAAGATACTGCATGACGCCCTAAAGAACTTATATAGCCTATAGCATTTTTTTCTTTCATTACACTATCTACATCATACTCATTTGACCGATAAGTCTCAAGACCAAAAGACTCGATAATCTGTTCCGCATCATTATATAGAGACATCCCCCCACAGCTCTCCACAATATCACAGTAAAGTGCGATTTGTTTCTCACTAGGAAGCGCTTTTGCCCTATTGTTTACTTGCGTTTTAAACCAACTATAAAACGTATTGTTTATTGCTACCAATTTTGCCCTGTAACTTTCAGCACTTAATCCATTTTGCTTTTCTAGCTCATTTAACTCAGCTTCATAGCTAGTATATCTTTTATCTAAAACCTCATAAGAAATACCTGCTATTTTCATCTCTTTATCTACGTACTCTGCATATTCTGGATACTTTTTTATCATCCTATAAGGCTTGATTCCCCTAGTATACATAGTCCATGCACTAGCGTGGTTAAGCAAGAGCAATGGGTGAGCTGGGATTTCATTTTTGAGTGGTAACGCCTGCTCTTTTGCCCAGAGCAATACATTATACGCACTATTTACCACACAAGTATTTTCATCTTCATTTTGTATTACACAAGGCATATGCAGTGCATTATACTCAATTTTTGGCCCCACACTCTCATCCTTGCCATTTGGATCTTGGGCACTGTAAGCATAAGAAAAATAAAAGAGTGAGCCTAGTAAAAAAGTTGTTTTTTTCATAATTTAAAAGATTAAAATTGACTGCAAATATACATAAAATTACATACTTTTAAAAATTTAATTTTTATCATGAGATAAATTGCTAGTTGGCTTAACGGAAAATAATGCAGTGTCTTAAAGTCAAGTCAGGATGCTAAAATTCAAGCTAGTGAAAAACCACGCTTTGCTCAGCCCATTTGCTGTCAATCATTTATTTTAAATACTTTTGCCCTATTGAACACGTATATATATGATAAAAATTGGCGATATAGCGCTTGGGGACTTTCCGTTACTATTGGCCCCTATGGAAGACGTCAGCGATCCTCCCTTTAGGGCATTATGCAAAAAAAAAGGGGCTGACCTTATGTATACCGAATTTATTGCCGCAGAAGGGCTTATCAGGGACGCCCAAAAAAGTGTACAAAAACTAGATATATACGACTATGAAAAACCTATCGGCATTCAAATATTTGGTAGCGACATCACTGCTATGCAAAAAGCAGCTGCTATTGCTGAGCAAGCTGGCCCAGCACTCATTGACATCAATTACGGATGCCCAGTAAAAAAAGTAGCTTGCAAAGGCGCTGGAGCAGGTATTTTGCTAGACCTCCCCAAAATGCAAGCCATGACTGCCGCTATTGTCAAACAAGTAAAACTGCCTGTAACTGTCAAAACCCGTTTAGGTTGGGATGAAAATACCATACAAATTGTAGAAGTGGCCAAGCGTTTGCAAGATGTCGGTGTACAAGCCCTTACTATTCACGGACGCACTAGAAAGCAAATGTATAAAGGAGTGGCCAACTGGGAGTACATAGCTCAGGTGAAGAACCATCCCTATATACAAATGCCTATTTTTGGCAATGGAGATATAGATAGCCCTGAAAAAGCAGTGGCTTATAAAAATAAATATGGAGTAGATGGCATTATGATAGGCAGGGCCAGCATTGGCTACCCTTGGATATTTGAAGAGATTAAACATTTTGTAAAAACGGGGAAAATACTTTCGCCTCCTACGCTTTTAGCGCGCATTGAAGTGTTAAAAACACACTTATACCATGCTATACAATGGAAAGGTGAGCGGCTTGCACTTTTGGAGATGCGTAGGCATTACGCCCATTACCTACGGGGCATTCATCAGGCAAAGCCTTTTAGAATACAGCTTGTAGAAGCCCTACATCTTACAGAGGTAGAAACAGTGCTTAGCCAAATCATGCAAAATGCAACTTGATAGCCCGAAGGCCTTAGCAACATTTATTGTGGTTTTTGATTAGATATCCTTGTGTACAACTAGTAGCTGGTTTTGAGGTTAATATTTTGTGGGGTGAGGTGATTTTTTGTTTTTCAAAGCTTGCATTTTTTGGGGTTTGCTGTATTTTTTGCTTGCAAGCACAGCGAGGCTAGCTAATCCAATTGCTCCTGCGCTGAAAAGAAGGGGGCTTGCTTGAGGCAAAAATTTACTTTGAGATTTAGAGGGGCTATTGGTTGCTTGCTTATTTTCTTTAGGGGTGGTGACTTGGTCAGTATGTGCATTGTGTGCAATCTGGCTATCTTTTTCTACTTTTTTATAAACTAAAAATATTTCTTCTGTACTTCTGTTTACATAGTTATGTTTTACATTGATTTCTTTTGTGATGTGTTTGATTAAGCTATCGAAGTCATGTAGTTGGTTAGTTTGGACATGATATTGAGTTAAGCTATTATAAATGCGATAACCATTGAGGTGCTTCACAAAGGCGATATAATGCTTTGCATAGTTAGGGGTGGAAAATACGCCAGATGCCAATTCATAGTGAAAATTTTTGCCTTCCATATCTTTTACATGTATAGTTTCACTGATGGCTTTTTCTTCGGAAAAAGACTTTACTAGTTTTTTTTCGTTATTGACGCTAAGCAATTTATTGATTCTAAAATATTTATCTAACTTATTATTGAGATATGCTAAGCCTTTTACATTAAATTTTAGATCTTTTACTTCTAGGATACCATATAGATTCTCTAAAGGCACTCTATCATAATTATTTTTAGTTATGTAAACGGATTCTATATAGTTGGTTAGGTCTTGTTTTATCTTTTTCAGCATGTGGGTTTTCATGCTTGAATCTATAGCTATTACTTCTTGATTAGCAGCTATGAATGCATTTAGGGCAGTAGCTATATCTTGTTCTAAATGGGCTACAATTTCTTTACCTTGCTCTTTATCAATTTTTAGTGAATTCTTCGATAGATAGGGTACAATGCGTTTGCATAAAGGTACTACACAAGATTCCGGGACTAGAGGTATGGCTTGGTTATTTGAGGAGACACTTTTTAATGCATCTACCCATAGGTAAGTTGAAAGGTCCATTAAATAAGAAGTCTTAGCATATGAGCAATCATCAACGGAGTGACTATCTAAAACTGTTTTTTTTTGACTTACAAAATATATAAGCTGCAAGGTAGGTTGTTTCTTTTTCTTTGAATTTAAGGGTGTGATGGCATATCTCAAATAAGGACTTGCTTTTATTTCAAATAATATAGAAAGGCTTTTAAGAAAATCTTTTGGATTATTATATTTCCCTTTTTGGTAGTTTAAAGTAGTGTCATATGTATTGAGCAAGGTCAAAAGCGTATGTAGGTCAGGGTGTGTATCAGATTTTTTTTTGATATAGTCGATTGCTTTACGTATTATTTGGTAGGCTGTTTTTTGATCTTTCAACTTTTGGGAGTCGTTTTTGTATATAGGTGCTTGATAAGGATAATGATTTGAGGAGAAGATGTAATCTAGGTAGTCTGCATAGGCTTGTAATACAGAGGTGGCATAACAGAAGTTACTTCCGTTGTCTAAGTTGCGTCTTGGGTTGGGGGTTGAGGCAAAGGGGGTATTAGGGGTCCATAATAGGAGGTGGCTTAGGAGGTGTATTAGCTTAAAAGTGGTTTTCATGATAAGGGTATGAAGGGGGGGTAGTCAGACAAAAATAGTATATATTGGGGTTTTGGGCTTGTGGGCAGATGGGTTTGTGTACAACTTGTGGTTGATTTTGGGGTTAATATTTTGTGGGGGTGAGGTGATTTTTTGTTTTTCATTAAAATCCTGAGGAAAATGATATGAAAAAACTGCTGAGAGCTCTTGTACTAAGGAGTGCTACAATTTTAGAATGTCCGCCAAATTGCCCGGAACGTCATATTTACTTACTACATTATTCC
>JBCCHA010000035.1:0-7939 GCA_039028995.1 Bacteroidota bacterium
AAATAAAGAAAGCCAAATAGAGAAACTAGGGTTTTTGACCAAAAAAAATTTAAAAAAATTAAACGCAAAGAGCAAAGTATCCGTATATTGCCCCTCATCTTTTGGCTTTGCAGGAGAAACTGTAATTGTCAACTTAGACTGCATCAAAATACTTGAAGGCATTTCTAGCACAGATGCATTTAGATTTGCACTCACTGGAGGTTTAGCTGAAATCAAACAGCCCCTAGTAGTCAGAAAGTAAAATAAAGATAAGTCAACCATCTATTTATCATCAAATAAGGTGTCGTAGCTCAGCTGGTAGAGCATCGGTCTGAAGAACCGTGTGCCGGGGGTTCAAGTCCCTCCGACACCACCATTTCAAAAAGCTAAAAAAAGCCATTTTACCACCCACCCCCCCATAAAATCCCCATTCAACCCAAAAAAACCACCTGCCCACCCCCACTACAAACCCTACTGTCAGTATGACAGCCCCATACAGCACCTGGCACACCAATTGTATATAACCTATATCCGAAACCTAAAAACATTCATATACAATTAACCTTTTATCAAAAAAAACAATATGGCAAAAGAAAAAGTAATAGGCATAGACCTAGGCACCACCAACTCCGCAGTAGCAGTTATAGAAGGCGGCACACCCACCATAATCCCCAATAGCGAAGGGAAAAGAACAACCCCCTCCATAGTAGCTTTTACAAAGGAAGGAGAGCGTAAAATAGGCGAACACGCCAAAAGACAAGCTATCACTAACCCAGAAGGCACCATACGATCCATAAAAAGATTTATGGGCAAAAAACACCAAAACACCCAATATATTTCCCAAGAAGTCACCTATAAAGTCAAACAAGGTGCAAACGACGGCATAAAAATACAAGTGCGAGACAAAGCCTACAGCCCACAAGAAATCTCTGCCATGACCTTGCAAAAAATGAAAAAATTTGCAGAAGATTACCTAGGCCACAAAGTAGAAAAAGCAGTTATCACCGTACCCGCCTACTTCAATGACGCAGAGCGTCAAGCTACCAAACACGCTGGAGAAATAGCCGGACTAGAAGTAATGCGTATCATCAACGAGCCCACAGCTGCAGCCATGGCATATGGTTTAGAGAAAAAAGACAAAGAAATGAAAATAGTCGTATTCGATCTTGGCGGAGGTACCTATGACAACTCTCTCCTCGAGCTAGGCGATGGCGTATTCGAAGTAAAAGCCACTAATGGAGATGTCAATCTAGGAGGAGATAACTTTGACGAGGCCATAGTAGAATGGCTTATTCAAGAATTTAAAAAGCAAGAAAACATAGACCTACGCAAAGACCTAACAGAGCGCGCTACACTTGAAGCCCTACAAAGACTCAAAGAAGCCGCAGAGCAAGCCAAAATAGACCTATCAAGTAGTGCAAGTGCCAAAATAGCACTTCCCTACATCGCCATCACCGAAACCCAACCCAAACACCTAGACATAGAACTCACAAGAGCCAAGTTCGAAAGCCTAATCGCCCCCTATACCTCGCGCATAAAAAGTCTTTGTGAAGACCTCCTCAACAAAGCCAAAATGAAAAGCTCAGACATAGACGAAGTCATTCTAGTAGGTGGTTCAACACGTATTCCCATCGTACAAGAAATAGCAGAACAAGTATTCAAAACAAAACCCTCCAAAGGCGTAAACCCAGACGAAGTAGTAGCACTAGGTGCAGCCATACAAGGCGGAGTATTAAGCGGAGACCTTAAAGAAGATATCGTCTTGCTAGACGTAACCGCCCTTTCACTAGGTATTGAAACCATGGGAGGAGTATTTACCAAAGTCATAGAAGCCAACACCACTATACCCACCAAAAAATCTCAAGTATTTTCTACTGCACAAGACAACCAACCTAGCGTAGAAATCAAAGTATTCCAAGGAGAAAGACCTTTGGCAAAAGACAATAAATACCTAGCAGAGTTTAGCCTAGACGGCCTTAAGCCAGCCCCAAGAGGTGTGCCTCAAATCGAAGTCACTTTTGATATCAATGCCAACGGCATAGTGAATGTACACGCAAAAGATAAAGGTACTCAAAAAGTACAACATGTAGAAATCAAAGACTCTTTTGGCCTTAGTAAAGAAGAAATCGAAAAAATGAAACAAGAAGCAAAAGCCAATGAGGAAAAAGACAAAAAAGACCTAGAGAAAATAAATAAACTAAACAGTGCCGATGCAATGATTCTACATACAGAAAAACAACTCAAAGAGGCCAAAGATAAACTCTCAGAGTCTACCAAAAATCAGTTAGAAAAAAGCTTGAAAGAACTAAAAAAGGCCTATGAGCTCAAAGACTTAGCAAAGATAGATGAATCCACTCAAGCACTACAAGCTATATGGATGCTAAATGCCACCCAAGAAGTACAGCAAAATCAAAATACTACTAGCAACACAAAATCCTCAAAAAAAGTTAGTAAAGAAGAAGAAAATACCAACGAAGAAGCGCAAGAAGCTGAATTTGAAGAAGTAAAAAAATAATCATGATAAAACCTACTGGCATCCAGAGAAAAGCAAATACCTATCACAGCATACAAAAAAGCTTATATACCCAAAACCATAAGTTTTAAAAAAATAATTGAAGAGTCTACTTTAAATTATCTGTAAATAACTAAAATAACCCTTAACCTCAACCTAATTAATACTACAACTAATTTTTATGATGCAAACACAAGCACCAGATCAACCAACCCAAAAACTACACTACTAGAGAAAGCCGGATAGAACCTTCTTAAATGGGAATTTGCTTATAGAGCCCAGCATGATAGGGATATCAATGCGGCTAAAGTTATCAAAAAAAGGTTCTCCTCTTTCCATTAATTTTCCACTCTTCCGCTATTAAGCGTCCTCCATAGTTATTAAATGCTATAGTTACTAAATCTCCTTTCTGTGCCGGTATACTTTCTGGGGGAAATAGTAACCATTGGTCCCAGTGTAAGCTGCTTCCAGGATGATTTTCTAGAGTAAGTACCTCATCTAGATATAGTGTAAACCATACACCTAGGCAGTCTATTTTTCCATTATTTTTTATTTTGAAATCTACCTTACAAGCAAACTCTTTAGAAAAAAGTGAATTGAAATCAAAAGTTTTGATGATGGTAGGCTCTGATAGATTATCGTAAGATACTTCCTTGTTCAATTTTTCTAATGCTCCATGTATTCTTAGCTCAAGAAAAGGGTTGATATCAAAACCCAAGATATGTTGAGGTAACAAGTGTTTGGCTCGTAACTCATTAGAAGTCCTCAAAACACCCATAATCTTGGCTTTCTTTGGTAATACAAGGCCTTTAGGGGTTAGGAATTTTTTTGCTTTTTGTATGCTTTTTAAACAACCTTCTCCTAAAAGACCTGCATCAAAAATTTCTGTAATGATTACATCTACTGACAGGGGGATATCATCTTGTGTTAAATCATCTACTGGTTTCTGAATAATATGAATAACATCTTCAAATCCATTTTTGTGAATGATTGCTTTGGCTACTTGACAAAGTCTAGCATTTTGTTCTATAGCATACACTTTTCGTGCACCACCTCTAGCAGCCATCATAGCAAGTAGGCCGCTCCCAGTTCCTAGATCCATAATTATTTTACCATTTACTACTTTGCCTATAGCTTCATCATACACTTTATTCCTCTGCTTATCATTGAGCATAGGGAAATGCCAATCAGGAATATTTTCTCTTAGGTATTGCATCCTTTTATGAGTTATTTTTTCCATAATGCTTCAAATGTTGATGTTACTTACCACCGGCTTGATAGTTCTATCCTCTAGCAATAAAATCGTTTTATTATTTATAGTGATAGAAGGTACAGTGCGTGTACAAATTGCCTTCACTGCATAGCGACCCTGATGCCAAGGGCAAATGATTTCTTTCCTACTAGAAGTCATTCGACCATAAACGAGTGGTCCGCCTCTATGAGGGCATGTAAAGTCAATGACCCGTACTGTATGCTTGTATCGCTTTAGCAAATAAAATTTGTTTCCTGCTCGGAAGGCACTTATTTGCTTATTGTTGAGGGAAATTAGTGGCATATGATAAATAATTCTTGATAGAGTAAATTGTATAGTCGCAAGATGATGATACGATACAGGCACCATGCAATCTGTTTTTCTTAATTATCATGGCATCTCCTTGATGGAGTGTTGTGTAGGTGTCAAACCCACCTATGAATTGCATAGTCCCTTGATTAATTACACATAATTCATCCCCATCATGTACATGTAGGGTAGATAGTTCCTTTTTAGGTTCTATTAAATGAGTTTTAGAGATCTTTGGGGTGTTAATCACCTCCTCTTTGATTAGCATTCCCTTTTTTTTATAGACCTCTTGTGCTGTTTGCCAGTCTATTTGTGCCATTAAGTCTTGATCAGCTATGGTTTGTAAGTACAAAACGGATTCTATTCCCTTTACCATATCGATAATGATCTCTTCCCCATACAAATCTATTGCTTGGATCAATATATCAAATGTCATACTTGCATGATGATCATCGATATGACTATGCTCTTGGTAATACATTGTATCAGCACCCGGCAAATATTGCTTTATAAGCTTTTGAGTAAATGCACAGTATGGGCCAAACGCATGTTCTGCCAAGGCAATAGCACCTAAGTATTTGAAAAAATGAAGTTTGTGAGTAGTGAAAAAATGAAATAAATTATTGAGTAATAAAGTAGAGGTAAGATAAAACTGCCAGTAGGCATGACTATCTGTTTTGAGTTTAACACTTTGTAAAGTACTTTTGAAAAGCGTACTGTGTTTTTTTTCAAAAACCCCATAGCCATACTCATCGATAAAAACTTTGAATAGGTCCGACTGTATTTTTCCAAAATCACCCAGTACTGTCC
Organism: Bacteroidota bacterium; assembly: GCA_039028995.1. Lineage (GTDB taxonomy): Bacteria > Bacteroidota > Bacteroidia > Cytophagales > Amoebophilaceae > JBCCHA01. The sequence goes on from JBCCHA010000035.1 coordinate 4,863, forward strand.
TTCCCATGTGAGAGGCTTCGGGAAGAAAGTCTAGTGCTTGTTGTATGAGTAAAATCTTAATTCCTAGTACAGGATTTTTCATTTGTGCTATGTGATTAAAAATAGTAGGCGGATGTTGAGATGGGGCAATGACCCGTTCTTGGAAATAGTCTATAAATTTTTTTTAGTCCATTTACCATGCACATCTATTTGCTGTTCAAGAAACCCAAAGCAATATTTTTCTAACCATTTCTTTAAAAAAGCACAGTTTTCATCTATTTCCAAATCATAAAAATGCTTATATTCACTTGCTCTTGTTAAGGTGTACTTTTCATGAGGGAGGAAAATAAAATCTCGCTCGTAGAGATAGGTCAATAGCCGGTTTGAAAATAGAGATTTATAGTCAAGTACTGTATCAGGGGTGACAGATTTCTCAAAGTCAATATCATGAACAGTTTGTAACCTAAGTACACGTTCCCAAACATTTTTTGACGTAAGAGAATCTTGATGCTGTCCAAAAATAGGGAATTTATTCAAGCTTTCAATGGCATGGATTATTTGATTCATTTTCATTAAGTTTTCAGATTGGTTCAATTTTGCTACTTGTAGATATAGGTTGCTTAACTTTTGGGTTAGGGCTGCATAGGCTATGCAATGACATAGTTAAGAGCGGCAAAAAGCCACCAAGCCCTAAAAATAAGTGTGTAGCAGTAATCCCTTTCTCTACCATATAACCCAATACTAGTGGGGCAAGCCCTTGTAGCAATACTGTATTATATGCCAAATGCCCAGACCAAACAGCTGCTTCTTGTGCATCTGCATAGCTGGCATACAAGCGATTTTGGTACTCTACTCGCACCAAAGTAAAACAAAAAGCAACCAGAAAGGCACCCCCAGCAATAGGAAAGAAAGTAGAAGAAAGAGACACAATGGCATCAAAAAAACCAATGGTGATTAAGCAGAAATACCAAACATATTTTTTCAGAGTAATGGAGAAAAAGAGTCCTAAAATGCTTCCTAAACCCGAACACGCATCTACCGTCCCTAACACCATAGGCCCCCATTTGCGTTCATGGCTAAGCAAAATAGGAAATAAAAAATTAAAACTCTGAACCTGTAAGCTTAAGGCTAATAAAAATAGGAGTATGCACAATCGTTTTTGCAGCGAAGTTTGGACCTTGCCGAATGCTTTAGATTGCATAAAATCATCTTCTTCTTGGGTTAACTTAGTTTTTCGATAAGGAAATACCACTATCACTACTAACCCTGCAGTAAGTGCACCTATTAGCATGATATGCTTTAACGATACATATTCCAATAAAAAACCAGCAAGAATTGCACCTAGAATCATCCCAGCTTGTCCAGCAAATTGCATGAATCGCGCTGCGTGATGGCCCTCTATTTTTTTTTGCAACACTTTGGTCGCTGTAGTGGTTTCTATAAGATGCAAGATAATGGCATACACCACATTAAATACAACTGTTACCCCATACAACCACCAACTTGTGAACACCTCTAAACCCAGTGCTGCATTGGCTAACACTATCCCTATGCAAAGCTCGGCTAGGCATAGGCCCTTATAAGGAAAAGTAGTCATCCATTTAGTAAAGGAAGCTGATCTCTTCTGCAGCAAATAAGGCAATATAGCCGATAGGCAAAACACCATGCCCACAGCTGTGGTATGCGGGTTACCTAAGACTAAATGCCAAAGCAGGACTATATTCACCAAGCTATTGATAAAAAATAGGGCAAAGAGCAAGAAAAAGTAATAGAGTATAGGCATAGATTCATTTTTTTAAATTAGTATAAAAATAATTTCGCTCAGCTGCTCTTATGGCTGCCTTATCACGATGTAACTGAGCAGGATCATCGTTTATGAGGAAAACAATACCGATAAACCCAATTAAGTTTTCAGAAGGAGCTACTGGATATCCTGAAGGAGGAAGTATAAAACTATGCGTAGAAGGAAGTGACTTTAAAAAACTTGCCATATCAAAGTCACTTACCTTGCCATGTACCCTACTTACCAAATGAATGTTCATACCAAACTTTTTTTGGGCTAATTTTCGCTTCAAAATATCTTGAAAACCCTTTGGATCTAATAGCGAAGTAACCAGCAAAGAAACTTGCGTATTGCCTTGATAGATTTCTGCTTCAAAAGAATGCTGGGCCGCCCCCATAAGTCTTGCTGCTGTTTCGATCAAAATAGGGCCATTTTCATTATAACGTAGCTCTGTATGTGCTGCACCATGCCTAATACCTAAACTTGATAGCACTTGCTCAGTATACTTTATAAGCCTCTGGTAGCGAGGATGGGTAGAAGGAACGATTTCGCAATAATCATAAGCTGGTGTATGGGCCAATTTGTTTACTTTCCACACATCACTTACATAGTGTTTTCCGTGCAAACTCACTGTATTCACAGCATATTCATCACCACGTATGAATTGCTGAATCAGAATACGCTTGTTGAGTTCACCAAACACATTTTTTTGGTGCAAAATTTTTTGGCAAGCTTGTTTTATTTCTTGGATGGATGTACAAAAATGGACATTATCACCTCCGGCGCTCTCCAGAGGTTTTACTACTACCTTTTTATATCCTTTGCGCAAATACCAGTCTATGATTTTACGTAAGCTAGCAGACTGAAATTGAGGGATAGCAACTAATTTATTCTTTCTGACAGCTTCCATCATTGAGATTGCAAACGCATATCATTATGAGGAAGACCTAATCGATATGATAGCTTGTTGGCTAATTTAACGCCTGATTCTGAACCAACTACGACACATTTCACATCATAGTCTTTCAGCTTTTGTAATATTTCTTCCAGATTTGAGCTCACTATGTTGAATAAATAGTGATTCGCTTGAAAGGTTTTTAATAAAATATCAGGTACAAATTTGTGACTCTGAACATGTATGCACGTATATCCCCTTGAAGAAAAAGCAGGTGCTAAATACCTCCCTGTAGAGTAACCGTCTACAATAACCACTACCTTACGCTCCCACTTAATATGGCTTTTTACTACTTCTAGGAAGCCATTTTGGCTTACTAATCCCACAATAAACAGTAGTAAAAGAGGCTTTGTGTAACTT
>JBCCHA010000036.1:0-7773 GCA_039028995.1 Bacteroidota bacterium
CTCAATCGATCAACTACCCCAAAACTCTGAAGAGCCTATAAAAATAGGAAACGGTTTAATCAACCAGATTAATGAAAAACAAAATGCAATAGATATCCTGGACAACCAACTCGTCCAAGCCAATCATGAAATAGATAAACTGCAAGACGAAGTTCATAGTCTACAAGCACCAAACCCCTCACTTGAACCTGAAGAAGCGCAAGTCTACCAAAGGCTACTAAGCGATTATAAAGAACTCAAAGCTACTAAAGAATCAGATAAAAAAGATTTCCAAAACCAAATAAATCAACTACAAAAAGAAAAAGAAGCATTAAAAACGCAACAAAAAAATACCCCAGATATATCGACCAAGCCATCAACCACACAAGGCTTTTCCTCTCTTCAATTAGGCACAACTGCCGGAGTAACTGCCATAGTGGCTTCTATAACTGTATACTCCCTAACATCTACTACCCAACCTAAAATACCTCACAAAAAAAATAGGCACAGTGTAAAGAAAGTATAGCCAGTATAGAAAGCACAAAAAAGCTACCACTAATCATAGCATTTTAAATACACTAGATAAGTTTTCGCTACAAAAGCACTTTTGCTGTTTTTGAATCACAACTGTTGATTTCAAAATAATCACTAATAATCCCAGTATGACATTGGGAAATGATTGAAAACATCAGGCTATTCTCAAAAATATGGCAAGGTTATTGTGCTTATCCCAAAATCTTTACCCCATACACTAATAATATCAGCTATCAAAAAACATTACTAAATTTTTTATTTTACCCTAGCCTTAGCACTAAAAGTTAAATTGTAGTTCTATTCAGTAAGTTATATATTTGAGCTTTATTTTTTAGAAAAATTCCTAATGTATTTAAATAAGTTTACAAAAATAGCATTAACTACTTTAATGATAACGTTCCTTTTTGGGCTACTTTTACAATCAAGCTGGTTTTTTTCTAAAAAGAAGAAACAAACAAATGAAAAAGTATTAGTTTCTATACTTTCAGGTAGAGTAGACACTACGGATCCGACCCGCGTGGCCAAGAAATACCCTGCAATGATAATAGGCAGTGTAGCAGATACTATGCTTAGTTATGAATACACTAATGATAAATTAAAAATTCAGACTAAATTGCTTAAGGCAATGCCGAGTGTATCTAAAAACGGCCTTGTATATACTTTTGAGCTTAAGCCAGGCATATACTTTCAAGATCACCCTCGCCTGGAAGGTAAAAAAAGAGAGCTTACCTCAAAAGAAGTAGTATTTAGTATTACGCAACACATGAAAAAAGGCGCACACTACTATGAGCTCTTCTCTCCAATATGTGGCGCAGAGGAGTTTAATCAAGGCAATGCAGACCATGTAACAGGTATCAAATCTTTAGGAAAGTATACCGTACAAATCACGTTAAAAAATCCTTACAGCAACCTTTTATACATTTTAGCCATGCCTACCTCATGTATAATGGCGCCAGAATCATTAGGTAATGGAAAGGCATCAGATTTTCAACTTATAGGCACAGGCCCCTATGTGATAGAAAAAATGGATGCTATGCAAGTAGTGCTTAAAAAGAATCCTACTTATAGAGAAGAGAGATTTCCTAAAGTAAAATCTCCCAAATTTAATGCAATGAAAGCCAGTGAAGGCAAGTTGTTACCTTTTATAGACAAGCTAGTATTTAAAATTATCCCTGAGTTCACTACGCAAATGACATTGGTGAAAACAGGCCAGGTAGATGTGATGCCTGTATTGACTAATGACGAGTGTGCGAACGTACTTGATGGCCAAAAAGCATTAAGGCCTGAGTTAAAAGCAAAAGGGATGGAAGTTTTTCCTATTCCAGGTTTAGGTTTAAGGTTTTTCCCTTTTAACGTGTCTCACCCTGTATTTAAAAAGTATCCTTTCTTATGCAAAGTCATAGCTATGGGATTTGATGCAGAGTACGCTTTGAAAGAGATTGCACATGGTTATGCAAAGCTGACTAAAGGTCTTGTACCTCCTGGCATTCCAGGTCATGAAGCTAATCTGAAAAATCCTTATGCTTATAATCTTGAAGAAGCTAAAAATCTACTTCAAAAAAATGGGTTTAAGCTGAAAAAAAATCAATGGTACAAAGGCAAAGAAAAACTACCTACTATTGTCTTTACTATCGCACAAGGGAATGCTGATTATGCAAAGCTTGCAGATTTTCTAAAAAATAGCTTGCGTAAGATACATGTTAATTTAGAAATTAAGCCCATGGCATGGGATGAGTTAATGAATAAATCTAAAATACCAGGCAATAATATTATGATGTACACTTTTGGCTGGGCATTAGATGTACCTTCTGCATCAGATACTTTGCAATTTGGTTATAGCAAAAACATAGGGTCTTTAAATCCCTTTCATTACACCGATCCAGTATATGACAACTGGTTTGAAAAAACTGTCACATTAGACCCCAATAGCAAAGAGTGCATAGCTTTGTTTAAAAAAATGAACAGAAGACTATACAATCAGCCTGTAGGGATATTCCTTTGGTCTAATGAAAGCTACTCTATGTTTTATGCTTATGTAAAAAACTATCGTTATTCAGACCTAATGTATGATACATTTAAGTATATGGATATAGATTTGAAAGAAAAAGCAAAAGGCAAAAGGTAGTTTAAGCCTTAAGCTTTAACGCTAAGCAATTAGTTATTACACTCTATGTCAATCAACTATGTATTAAGCAAAGTGGGGCAGTGTATATTCACACTTTTAGGTGCTTCATTTTTTATATTTGTACTATTTTACATAGCAGGATCTGATCCTGCAGTCCTCAAGCTAGGTAAATATGCTACTTTAGAAACTATAGCTGCTACAAGGCGTGAGATGGGACTTGATAGACCTTGGTTTATACAATACTTTGCTTTTTTAAAACGCATGGTCACCTTTGACTTTGGCGAGTCTTGGATGATAGAAAAAGAGGTTTTTCCCATGATTAAAGCCCGTGCCATGGTATCACTCTCTTTTACCTTGCCAGGATTTTTATTGGCTACCTTAGTCAATATACCCCTATCCCTTTTTGTTTCCTTTTATAAAAGAAAATGGGTAGACCGTTTGTTTATGATTGCTACAGGCTTATTAATGAGTATATCCATACTCTCTTACATTTTATTTTTTCAATATGTACTAGCCTATAAACTTAGACTTTTTCCTGTAGCGGGTTATGAATACGGTTTCCCATACTACATTCCTTATATCATGCTACCCTGCTTGATCATCATGATCTTGCATATGGTATATGATACCCCTTTATATAGATCTATGATTTTAGAGCAAATACATCAAAACTACGTGCGTACAGCTAGAGCAAAAGGGCTTTCCGATATAGCTATTTTGTTTAGGCATATATTGAAAAATGTCATGATACCTATGATGACTTATATCTTGCTAGAGCTACCCGCTCTGATTATAGGCTCTGTAGTAATAGAAAGCTTTTTCGCTATACCAGGGCTTGGCAATTTTCTTATTGAAGCTGTGCAAAATGGAGACTTCCCCATTATACAAGCCACTGCTATACTGGTTGCTATCCTCTATGCATTTTGCATACTAGTAGCAGATTTACTCTATGCCACCATTGATAAAAGAATCAAAGCAGCATAAAACCAGTTTCCCTATATCTATTATGAATTCGCTAAAAAACATCAAGCAAACAAGTTTTTATCAACATTTTATAAAAAATAAAATAATGCTAGGTGCCCTCATCGTCTTTACCATCTATACCCTGATAGCCCTACTAGCCTATTGCAACGTTATTGCTGCAGGTTGGTATGAAGCCACAAGAGGCAGTGAGCATATACCACCATGCAGTAAATATCTGCTTGGCACAGACTTTTTGGGAAGGAGCGTCTTAAAAAAAATGATCAAAGCCACTCAAACAGCTGTAGCCATAGGCACTTTAGTAGGCTTTCTCGCTACGCTACTAGGGTTTTTGCTAGGTTGTATAGCGGGCTATTTTGGTGGGTGGATAGATAAAATAATTGTTTGGTTTTGCAGTGTGATCAATACCATGCCAGACCTCATGCTACTTATATCCATCGGTTTAGTATTTGAAAAAAGCATGTTAGGCCTTTACATAGGGTTGATTACCGTAAACTGGGCAAAGTTCTGTTTAGTCATTCGTGCACAAACCATGCAAGAGTGCGTAAAAAGCTATGTACAAGCAGCTACTACACTTGGGGCTAGCCACTTTAGAAAAATATTTGTCCACATCCTACCTAATGTCATCCACACAGCCATTATACAATTTGCCATCATCTTTCAAGGCGCCATCAAAACAGAAGTAGTACTTGCCCACCTAGGCATCGGTGTATCTACAGAAATGCCTAGCTGGGGCAAGATGATCTCCGAAGCAAAAACAGAGCTACTCTCTCACGGCCACTGGTGGGAAGTTACCTTTGCTACTTTGGCCCTAGCAGGTATTGTCATCACCATGAACCTATTAAGCGGTAGCCTAAGAGATATCACAGACCCTAAGCTAAAAAGAAATGAAAAGCCATCCTAACATACTGCAAGTACGTAACCTGACTACACACCTACCTAAAGACAATCAGCTCATCAAAGTAGTTGACCATATTTCTTTTGATGTCTACAAAGCAAAAACCCTAGGCATTGTAGGTGAGTCAGGAAGTGGAAAATCCATGACTGCCTTATCTATTATGCGACTTTTAAATAGCCTGCAAGCAAGCATGGAGGGAGAAATATTGTTAAACAATATCAACTTACTCAATCTGAAAGAAGATGAAATGCGCAAAATAAGAGGCACTCGCATAGCAGTCATCTTTCAAAACCCCATGAGTGTACTCAACCCGCTACTTACCATAGGCTATCAAATCGAAGAGGTGTTGATATTGCATCAAAAAATGACGCGTCAGGAAGCTAGAGAAAAAACCATATCTCTTTTGCAGCTTGTAGGCACACCAAATCCTGAAAAGCGCATAGATGACTATCCACACCAATTTTCAGGCGGCCAAATACAACGCATCATGATCGCCATGGCCCTAGCTTGCGATCCAGACTTACTCATCGCTGATGAACCTACTACTGCCCTAGATGTAATTATCCAAAAGCAAATACTTGACTTAATAGTCAAATTGCAAAAAGAAAAAGGTATAGGCATGATCTTTATTACCCACGACCTTAGCATTATATCCCAAGTATGTCATGAAGTAGCCGTCATGTATCATGGTAAAATCGTAGAGCAAGCAAGTGTAAAAGATCTGTTTGAAAAACCTCAACACCCTTACACCAAAAAACTAATAAGCGCTGTACCCTCAGTACGAAAGCGTATCAATACTGCTAAAAAAAATCAACCTTTAGTAGAGTTAAAAAACCTCTCTGTAGACTTTACTACCCATGTGAAGAAAAGCTTTTTTAACAGTAAAAAAGATATACTCCGTGCGGTAAAAAACGTCAGCTTAACGATTCAAAAAGGAGAAATACTAGGCATTGTAGGCCAATCTGGATCCGGTAAGACCACCCTAGCCAGAACCATCCTTAAGCTTATACAACCTACTGAAGGCCAAATTATCTTTGATGGCAAAGACCTTGCCCATCAAAATGGAAAAGCTATGCAAACTATGCGTCAAAAGATGCAAATCATTTTTCAAGACCCTTATGCAGCTTTAAATCCAAGAAAAAATATCCAACAAAGCCTATCAGAACCCTTCATCATTCACGGTCTTTATCCCGACACACTACAAAGGCAAAAACGTATACAAACACTCCTAGATTATGTACAACTATCCAGTGACGCACTAAGTAAATATCCGCATGAATTTTCAGGCGGTCAGCTACAGCGTATATGCATCGCAAGAGCCCTTGCTACCAACCCTGAATTTATTGTATGCGATGAATCAGTCTCTGCCCTAGATGTATCTATACAAACGCAAGTATTAGAACTTTTCCAAAACCTGCAAAAAGAACTACAACTCACCTATCTATTTATCTCTCACGATCTCAATGTAGTAGCCTCTATAGCCGATAGAGTAGGGGTCATGTATCTGGGAGAAATGGTAGAAATAGGCAATGTAGATGAGATATACCATCACAGCAAGCACCCTTATACAAAGGCTTTACTCTCAGCTATTCCCAAAAATCAATACTTACCATAGCTTGACTAAGAGTGAGTAACATCATCTAAAAAAATAGCATACGAAAAGTAGACTAAAACCCTCTACTTCTCATCATCACTTTATTTTAATAGAAACTAAAAAAGCTGTAGCTGCTAATGTGATAGTAGATAAAGAGGCGTATTGGGGCAGATTGGCTTTTATATTATTAAGTTTATCTAAGCACTTTCTATTTTTACTTTTTTTTTCATCATTCTGAGCTGTCCAATTTTCCACAATCCATCTAGTATTAAAATGAGCTTGTATCTCAGCTTCATATTCTCCAAGATGAATAAACTTACCAGAATCACCTGCATGACGGTTTGCTTTAATATATTCAAAAACCTCATTTAGTGAAACTATATTAGCCTCACTTCTTTTTTCATCTATATGTGTATCAAGAAATTCCGCATCTATACCGCGATCTTGTATAAAATAAACTATTTCGCCAAGAGCAGATTGATTCATTGTATATACCATATCTTCAACTTCCCTTTTGTAGTTCAAGAAAAAATAATCCAAGCCATCCTTATCCGTTTCAGGGATGCTTGCTGCTGAAGGATATTTTTGAGCTAAGATGCCAAATAAAACAAGAGTGCGCTTTTCATCTTTTAGGAGTTTAGAGAAATAACTGTGAACACTAGAATGAAGAAAGCTATATTTTCCCATTTTTAAAACATCAGATGGATGAGTATCAAGAACATAGAGAAAAAGATCTAATCCAGCATCATGCTCATCATTTATAAGATCAATTAAAAGAGCATCTTTTTTCTTTTGATCTTTACTAACAACTGCTGAAAGAAATCCTTCTTGAAATTGTTCAATCTGCCAAGGTACATGCTTCACCTGTTCATATACATGCGAGCCAATAGACTTTTTGTAAAAGTCCTTTGTATGTACATCTAAGCAAGAAATACAAAAAGAACGATTGTATCTAAAAAGCCACCTTGAAACAGGTCTTAGTAAAATATCATTTCCACCATTAAGGTCTATTTTTTGAAATACTTCTGTAGAAAATTCTATTTCTGAAAGATGATTAGATAGTTTAGCAATTCTTCTACCCACCTCGTTTAATTTTGCTCCATATGAGTCAGGATAACTTTTTTGTAATTGTAAAAGTTCATTTAGTGCATGACCTTCAATGGCTGTAAGCGCAAGAGAATTTTTAGAGGGCTTACTGAGAATTTTGTGAAAAATTTGGCATGTGTATGCGCATTTTACCGAATCTTCAAGGTTCGAAAAATCGAATATGACTTGTATAGCATCATCACCTAAGTCTTCAAAAGAAAGCGTTTTTTGGGTTTCTTTTTCAGGCAGTATGCTATCTATAGAAGCTATACATGTATCGATCTGCTCAATAGCCCTTTGTTCTATGGATTGTGTAGCTTTTGTAAAGTGGAAAGTATGTAGTAAAAACGTCCATAATAAAAAGTGAGTTTTTTTCATAGGTATAAAAATTTAAAATTAATAATTGCTTAAAGTAGTTAGCACTGGTAACGTAATTCAAATATATACAAAATAGTATGATTAGCCATATAAATCATAACAAATTTACTACTTCATACAAAACCTGCAAGAAAACCAAAACTCACCTATCTATTTATCTCTCACGATCTCAATGTAGTAGCCTCTATAGCCGATAGA
>JBCCHA010000037.1:0-7532 GCA_039028995.1 Bacteroidota bacterium
CCCACTGTAGATTCGCATGGGAGACTGCCTTTGACGTAATCATTGAAAAGTTCTCCCCGCAGTGTGATTGCGAAAACTGTAAAGCATATAATCAAATAGAATATGTTTTTTCAAAAAATAACCAAAGCGGCGTACAGTATAAAAAAGAAGAATTAGAAACATTTCAAAAAGTAGAAAAAGCATTAAATACCTATTTCAACATGCAAAAAAGAGCCGCATTGATGGCAGGCATTAAAGCCGCCAAAGAAAAAGCCAACCGCGATAGACACGAAGACATACACACTGTAAATCACTATGCAAAAAGCGAAACCTTCTTAAAATATAATATTTCTCACCCAGAAAACGATCGATTCCCCGGATGTGCACAAACAGAATTAGATGAGCAAATAATGCACGAAACATTTTTAAAAAGCTGTTTTTCCCTTGCCTTTGAAGATGTAAAAAGAGACTTAGGTTATAATACAAGCAATCTCAAAAATACTAAGCATACCAATTATGAAGTAAACACCAAAAACTTAAGAGAAGAAGTAATAGATATGCTAACAGTAATTTTTATCCGCGCATATGAAGAAAAGCACGGAAAAAAAAATAAAGAAGAAAAACAAGAAATAGCAAGATCCATAATCCCCACCATAGCACCCCTAGTCATGACCCATCAATTCACACTATTTGACCATCAAGATTTCTCAGATATCAATGATGATGAAAAAATGCTAGTCACCCAAGCAGAATACTTCCGCAATCAAATATTCCCCTATAAATTTGATCTCATGGATGAGTGCAACGACACGACTCCCAATAACATGATTCAAAAATCAAATTTAGAATTAGAATCAGAAAAAAATCAAATTTTGTGGTTATACTAACTTTTCAATAATGCATCCATATACTACAATAACCATTTACCATATAGATAAAAGCTGAAAAATAGAACAAAATAAGAAAAGCCTCTACTCACAATAGCCCACTTAGCCCTATTGAACCCCAACTCAAGCACAGTTAAGAACATTTTCAAGCCTCGGCCCCCCATTTCTCTGATTGCAAATACCAAAAAAATCAAGTGTTTATGTAATATAATTTAACCCTTTTACCCACTCAACCACATGAAAAAACTTCAAATAGCCACATACATACTAAGCCTTGCATACCTAGCAACCCCAAATGCCAGCAGTGCCCAACCCGCCTCAGCACTTACCCATAAAGCAGACATGCTAGACTATCGCACCATAGCCATCCCCACAAAAAAAAAATTGATGTACATAGCAGCACAAATACAGACATGCATGTACAACTATCCGGAAGTAGCATCAGAAAGATCTTTTCAGGCCTAAGCATAGTATGCAGTCTCATTTTCGTACTTACTATTGCCATCTGGGAGTTTAGCAAATCTGACAGTTTCTTTACCCAACTTATTGCCGATATAAGCGAAGCAGCCATTAACAATAATGAGGAAAGCATAGACTGGATCATCACATCCAAACTCCTGGCTATCAGAATAAGTATTTACACCCTCCTATTCTTTACCTTTTCAATCATTTCCCAACTCGCCCTCAAGCTTTTTATCAGCAATGACAAAAAACAGAAAAAATAAATTAGTAAAGCGTAAAGTATCCTTTTATAAAAATAAGTAACTAAAAAATCACACCCGGAATCAGATCACTACAGCACAGATCTTTTATTATACATAGACATCGCCTTCTCCAACCCAAACCTACAAAAATCATAGGCAAAGTCAGCAGCCCGCTCCACATAGACATCAAGCATTTTTTTTTCTACCTCAGTAAACGCCCCCAGCACAAATTCAGACTGCCTACCGGGCAAAAAACCATTTCCAATGCCAAACTTTAAACGATTATAACAAGCAGTTTGTAAATGCTCCGCAATACTCTTAAGCCCATTATGTCCTCCATTTCCCCCCTTAGGCTTAAGCATCAGCCTCCCAAAAGGCAAATGCAAATCATCCACAACCACCAATAAATTAGCCAAAGGCACCCTCAAATACCGCATCCAATGCTTAACGGCAGCTCCACTACCATTCATATAAGTAGTAGGCTTAAGCAAATACAATTTTTTAGCCCTATAAGACACACAAGCGTAAGCCCCCAAATGTTTAATATGAAAATCTTCCCCATGCCGACTCGCCAAACAATCTACAGTACGAAAACCAATATTATGACGCGTGTCAGTATATGCCTCCCCCATATTACCCAAACCTACTATCAAATACATTCTTATCCAATTAAATAAAGAAGCAACTCCAAAAAATCAAAGCCTATTCAGCCTTAGTCGCCTCATTCACTTTACTTCTCAAAGCCCTAGGTATACCAATAGTAATCAAAGGCATACTAAGATTCTCCTGAATCACATAATTAGCAGCCACCACATCCTTCACCTTAGCAGTCTGTCCCAAATCTAACCCACTCACATCCACATCAATAAAAGCCGGGATATCTTTAGGCAAAGCAAAAACAGATATCTTACGCACTTTCTTTAACAAAGCTCCCCCTTTAGCTACACCCACAGATGAACCTACACTACGAATAGGTATATGCATCTGTATACTCTTGTCATCAAAAATCTGCAACAAATCTACATGCAAAGGGAACCCATTAACCGGATGAAATTGCAAGTCCTTCACTATGCACGTATAGTGAGCCTCACCCACTTTCACTTTAATAAAAAAAACCTCCGGCGTATATATAAAATCATTAGCCTCCGCCATATTCATATACAAATGCAAATGCGACTTGCCTCCATACAATACACAGGGTAACAAAGCTTTCTTCCTTAATTGCCTCGCAGATCCTTTACCAAGATCTGTACGCTTATAAGCTACAATGTCGATAGTTTTCATATTAAATATTGTTTTGTGTAAAAACAGAAATGTAAAAAGTCTATATAAACTTGTTCAAAGGTAGCTTCACAACTACAAGCAGCAAATTTACTAATTTTGTAAAATTTTAAAAACAAGTTTAAAGCCCAACCCACATCAGCGCAGTTTAAACAAATAAATTTTATTTTTCATAGCGCAAATAAGCCCCCTCCACTTTGCAAGATTATCAAAAAAAAACTATTTTTGTTTTCGCATAAATAGCACAACACACATATAAAAAAAATAAAAATGGCTAATGGTAGAAAAGGCAAAAGAGCCAAAATAAAAAAGCATAAACTGAAAAAAAGACTAAGATTAAATAGGCACAAAAACAAATAGATTCACCTCTATCAAAGTTTTTCTATTTTCATAACCAATGAAAAATCCCGCCTATGCACACATACATAACCTGTATCATTTGTTCACTTCACTCTTAACCCAGCAAAAAGTAAAGCAATCATCCCTATGCCCCACTATGAAGCAACCAAGATCTCATAATTAGGCATACACACTTTAACTGATTGATGAAAAGACAAATGATTCCAAAACAATAATCACAAAATTGGCAAATAAACTTATTATTAATACAAATGCCAAAGAGCATAGAATTGTATTACTTAATCATGGAAAAATCATAGAATATCATCAAGAATCAAAAAACCACCCCTACAACGTAGGGGATATTCATCTAGGCACTGTCAAAAAAATAATGCCCAGCCTCAATGCAGCCTTTATAGACATCGGGCATGAAAAAGACGCCTTCCTACACTATTTAGATCTTGGGGAAAACTTCCTTGCCCTCCAAAAATTTACAAAAAAAGCTAACTTAAAAAATACGAAGCAAGAATTTCCCAAAACTCCACTTTTATCCCCACTAAAAAAAGAAGGCAACATAAGCCAAGTACTCAAAAAAAATGAAAAAATACTTGTACAAGTCGCCAAAGAAGCCATATCTACCAAAGGCGTCCGCCTAAGCTCCTCCATCGCCCTAGCAGGCAGATACCTAATCCTCATGCCCTGTGGAGACGAAATCAACATATCTAAAAAAATAACTGACAAAGCAGAAAGAGACCGCATCAAAAAACTTATGCTGGCCATAAAGCCCAAAAACTTCTCTTTAATAGCCAGAACAAATGCAGCTGGCAAACCAGCAGCAATGCTTGACCACGATCTAAAAAACCTATGTAAAAAATGGGAGCAAGGCATCAAAAAGCTTTATAAAGCTACCCCAAGCCAAAAAATAGTCAAAGAAGTAAATCGTATCTCCTCCATATTAAGAGACCTACTCAATGAAAACTTTGACCAAATACTCGTAGATGACCAAGCTACCTACAAGCAAGTAAAAGAAGACGTCAGTAGAATTGACCCAAAAAAAGAAAAAATAGTACAACTATATACAGGCAAAACCAACCTATTTGAATTCTTAGATTTAGAAAGACAAATTCAACTAGCATTTAGCGAAATAGTAAACATAGAAGGCGGAGGATACCTCATCATAGAGCAAACCGAAGCCATGTACAGCATAGACGTAAACAGTGGAAGCTACGTTAGAAACGGAAACAATAGCAAATACAATACAGAAACAAACAAACAAGAAGACAATGCACTCGCAGTCAACCTAGCAGCCATCAAAAAAGCATTCCCCCTATTCCGCCTACGCAACATAGGAGGCGTAATAGTCATAGACTGCATTAGCATGCAAGACCCCAGAAACCAAGAAAAGCTCCTACAAGAAGCCAAAAAGCAAGCTAAAAATGACAATGCAAGAATCAAAATACTCCCACTTACAGAATTTGGCCTGCTACAAGTCACAAGAGAACGCACACGCCCCAATCCCCACCTAGCCACAAAAGAGCTATGCCCTACCTGCAGAGGCACCAAAAAAATACAAAACGCCCTAGTTATATCTCAACAAATAGAAGAACAAATCCACTTTTTAATCAAAGCAAAAAAAAGCAAACATATCACACTCCTTTTACACCCCTACCTACACAGTTACTTCACAAAAGGCATCTTCTCGAAACAATTCAAATGGTTTTTACGCTACCACCAATGGATCAAAATCATGCCTGAACAAAGCATGCCCCTTGTCAACTACAAGTTCATGAACCACAAAAAAGAACTCATAGCCATCACCCCCAAGACTAGCATCAAGGCACTAGCCGAAAGCTAAACCCCACCCCGACTACAACCTCACATGATAGACACCCATGCACACCTATACGACACACGCTATCAAAGCGACTTAGACTCGCTGATAAAAAGAAGTCAAAAAGCTAATGTAGAGGCCATATACATGCCCAATCTAGCACTAGAAACCATTGCCCCCATGCTAAAAGTAGCCCACACCTACCCCAACTACTGCTACCCCATGCTAGGGCTACACCCATGCGAAATAGACGCCAACTATCGGCAACAACTTCACAAAATGGCCCAGTGGCTAGACAAACACCCCTTCGTAGCCATTGGAGAAATAGGCATAGACCTATACCATACCAAAGCTACCAAGGTCTACCAAATAGAAGCTTTCAAAATACAACTACAATGGGCCATAGACCACCAAGTACCCGTAGTCTTACACTGCAGAGACAGTATAGACGAAGTCATCGACATACTGAGCCAAATAATATATGATCAACAACTCTTTTTAAAAGGCATTTTTCACTGCTTTACAGGGACCCTCAGCCAGGCCAAAAAAGCCATAGAGTTAGGCTTTTACCTCGGCATAGGAGGTATCTCGACCTACAAAAAAAATAACCCTATGCAAGACTTCCTGCCCTACATAGATCTCAAACACATGGTCTTAGAAACAGACAGCCCCTACCTAGCTCCCGTGCCTCATCGAGGCAAACGCAATGAACCCGCCTATTTAACCCATATTTCAGCAGAAATAGCCAAAATCAAAAACGTCCCAATAGCCCATGTAAACTACCTATCTACTGCCAACGCACGCTTATTATTTTCCAAGACAACCCAAAAAAAATAAAATCCTAACCAAGATAGCACATCAACTAAAAATCACTTATCTTGTTACATTAATACCACTTTATTTATCCAAATGAATCCTCAATCATCCCTAGCCTCCGCGGTCTCAAAATTCCTTTTCCCCATCTTTGATAACCCCATAGACAACAAACCCCTAGTATACCTAGACAACGCAGCTACTACCCAAAAGCCACACACTGTCATAAACGCCATCTCAAACTACTACGCCTACCACAATGCCAGCGTACATCGCGGTGCACACACCCTTGCAAACACCGCAACAAGAGCCATGGAAAACGTCCGCATCCAGCTACAACACTTCTTACATACCCACTCCTCCCAAGAAATCATTTTTACCAGCGGTACCACCCAATCCCTCAACCTCATCGCCCAATCTTATGGCACCCCATATTTAAAAGCACATGACGAAATATGGATATCCCCCTTAGCCCATCACAGCAGCCTTTTGCCCTGGAAAAAACTATGTGCCACCACAGGTGCCAAGCTTAAAAAAATACCCCTTACCCAAACAGGCACCATAGACCTAGAAGCCCTCAAAAGCATGTTTTCCCACCAAACCAAAATTGTCATTATCAACTACGTCTCCAACCTAATAGGCAATATTAACCCAGTCAAAGCCATTGCCCATCTAGCCCAACGCCACAACGCCATCACCATAGTAGATGCCGCACAAGCAGTAGCCCATCTTGAAATAGATGTACAAGATTTAGGCTGCGACTTTTTAGCTTTTTCCGGACATAAAATGTATGGCCCCACTGGCATAGGTGTGCTCTATGGCAGAACTAAATTGTTAGAAAAAATGGTCCCCTATCAGCTAGGCGGTGGCATGGTGCGCAACGTTGAAAGCGAACTTCTACACTATGAAAAAATCCCCCACCGTTTCGAAGCAGGCACCCCACACACAGCAGGCATTGTAGGGCTAGGAGCCGCTATAAAATTTTTGAATGAAGTAGATCATAAAAAATTACAACAACATGAACAAGACCTACTAGCCTATATGCAAGCGCAACTCAACCAACTCCCTCACATAGCTACTTTACCTAGCCAAATGCCCAAAGTAGGCATCGTCTCCTTTAATATAAAAGGCATACACCCCTTAGATGTAGGCATGCGTCTAAATGCCTCAGGCATAGCAGTACGTACAGGACACCATTGTGTAGCCCCCTTGATCAACCAAATTGGCCTAACAGATTTAGGAACTGTGCGGGTCTCTCTAGCTTGCTACAATGATGCCCAAGACATAGACACCCTTATTGAAGCACTTAAAAAAATGCAGTAGAAAAATTATTTTTTTACAAGCACTGACAAGTTAAAAGGAATCTTGCAAAGCCCTAATTAGGGCCTAAAAGAAGGAGAAAATCGCTACAACTACACTTTTTATTCTGGTTCTATCCAAGATTTTGTGTAAGTAGATTTTTAGGACTAAGTAAATACCTTGATACTACGCGCTGCATCAAATCTCATGATAAAACGATTGATAGCCGAATGCCAATCAACTATAGGCAAAGTCCATTTTATAAAAAACATAGACTTTGCTTTCTTATTAGACATCCATCGACTACAACTACCCGAAAACGATCCACTAACTCTTCTATTTACAGCGTACCCAAAATACTTAACTGCCAAGCAAAAGACTGTTATTATAAATGCAGTA
>JBCCHA010000038.1:0-7527 GCA_039028995.1 Bacteroidota bacterium
CTAAAATACAAGCATGGAAAAATAAGCTTGTACAAAGCAATTATTCTAGTAATGTGGTTAATCAGGTAAGAAAAGAAGTCTTTACAGAACTTGCTAAAAGTAATGGTTTAAAACCATCGCATAGTCAACGAGCGCCTTACTATTTATGGGTGTATTTTAGGAACAAAAATGGTATTGACTTCACTCATATGTGTATAGAAATTACGAAAGCTAAAGTTCAGATTTCAAAAATAACAGGTACTCCATTACAAATTATTCCATTAAGCGCTAATCATACAGTGCCTGATAAAGTGATCAGAATACCTTTAGAAGCACTTACGCCTGAACATATAAAGATTTATAAGGGGCTTATTAACCTTATTTAGTTAAGTTCCCTTTTGGGTAATAAACAAGAGCTTATTTGTTCCCGTATTGAAAAAATAAATATTAATGCGATACAAAAAAATAGTTATAAAATATAAAAAAGTTCCCATAGCCCAAATAAAAGGGTTTAAAGTGAAATATCCGAAAAGTATTGACCTAATCACGCTTAAAGAAACTGCTTTACATCATCTTACTTGAGTTAACATGGGGGAATCAAGATAGGCATACCTTTACGGTTACACAAGTTCATCTGTAGTTTTACAACATCCAAGTCAAAAAAATGATCCTGAAGTAACTTCAAAAAGTATAAATGACCACAATGACGCTGAAATAGTTTTAGCAAATACACCAAGTAAAAACTGGCTTGAAACAAAGCTTTTTTAAGGCCTTCCATTGTCAATTTTAGTATTTTATAGCATAATTATGTAGTAAAAAAACATATCCTTATCCAGAAAAAAATAAAAAGAAAACTCACTGCCACTCCAGTTAAAACAATTAGCTTGCAAAAAATAAGCATACTAAATCTTATGGATTTTGTTGATTTACTGCTGCCAGGTAAATTACACCAATCATTTACCTATGAACTGCCCTCCAAATATGCCGATCAAAACCTAATAGGCCATAGAGCTGTTGCCCCATTAGGAAAAAGAATAGCTATAGGCATCATCATCAATCAGCACAATGAAACGCCTACACACAAAGTACGTGATATATTAGACATCCCCGACCATTTCCCACTCTGGAGCCAGCAGCATATTCAATTTTTAAAGTGGATAGCAAAATATTATTTATCCACACTGTCGGAAGTAATAAAAGCCAGCCTAATCGGCATAAAAGAGATATGCCAGCCCACTATAGCAATTCACCCTACTTATCAAGCCAACTGTAAACTGTTTTCTGCCTATCAAAAACTCATTAACAAACTACAGTACACTAAGTCGCTAACCTATAAAGAAGCCTGTCTGTACATAGCCTCCAATCAAGACCCAATAGCTGTATGTACAGCCCTTTTGCATCAGCAGGTAATCCAAATAGCCAAGCCCCTGACAGCATATATCCCCAAAGTAAAATACTTAAGCCTACATAAAAAATACCAGCAAGCTGATGCTATCGACGCCCTGAGGCAAACCCTTTCTAAATACCCTAAACAACAAGCTGTTTTAGCTACTTATCTAAAAAAAATACCATATCTCACCTGGGAAAAACCCTCTTGGATAGCCCAAAAAACCCTTCTAAAAGCCGCTATTTCTCCTTCTTCACTCAGAAGGCTATGTAGCAAAGAGATTTTGGTAGAAAAACACGCCATGCAGATTATAGAAGATCTGCCCACCCCCTTACCAAATAGCCCTACTGAACTAACTCAAACCCTCAAAGCCATTCAAGCACAATGGCAGTCTAAGTCAGTAGTCTTGCTTCAGCCCCATACCCCATCCACGCTGTCTCAATTACTTATTCAGCTCACCCACCAAACCCTCCCCAAAGGCCAAATCCTTTATCTACTGCCTACTGTCAAACAGGCAAGCCTGGCATTCACGCCACTAAAAAAACAATTTGGGGACTTAATAAGCCCTTATCACGGCCACTATTCCACCTCAAAAAAAATAGCCACCTGGTATGGGGTACAGCAAGGGAAAATTAAATGTATAGTAGGCACCCGATCAGCTATGTTTTTACCTTTTGCCTCCCTAAAGTACATAGTAGTAGCTGATGAGGAGTCTGAGCTATATAAACAGCACCTCGCACAGCCATATTACCACGCCAGAGATGCCGCTATAGTACTTGCCCACCACTACGGAGCCCATGTACTTTTAAGCAGCCCTACCCCAAGTTTAGTGAGTTACTATCATGCTAAAAACAAAAAATATGGTTGGGTGGTAGAAACTCCGCCAAAAGACAATGCCCCTGCAAAAAAAACCTACATCACCTCCACTAAGTTCCCTTTCAAAACCCCTCAATCCCCTGGGTTTAATGTGCTAACTACCGGGCTAGTCAAACGGCTTAAAAGCCTATTAACTCAAAATAAACAAGCCATTTTGCTACATAGCAGAAAGGGGTATGCGGCCTATACCTTATGTAGAGATTGTAGATGGATAGCTACTTGCTCCCGCTGTCAACGTAACCTTATTTACCATGACACTACCCAACAACTACACTGCCATCACTGCTTGCACACTACCTCACTGCCTTCAACATGTGAAAAATGTGGATCAAATGCACTCAAATACCATAGCATGGGTACACAGCAGGTAGAAGACCATGTAAAATTTTATATCCCGAATGCACGGCTTAAGCGTTTAGATGGAGATAGTGCTTCTACGCACACCCATTACCTAGATATCGCCAAGGAGTTTGAAGCTAAAAAAATAGATATACTCATCACTACCCAAAGCATTATTCCACTTTTGCCTTTTGGCACACCCTGCTTGATAGCTTTGTTAGATATTGAAAAATGGCTTAAAAAGCCTTCTTTTTATGCTTATGAAAAAACCTATCAACACCTTTTCAAGCTTAGCAAGCCTCAGGTAGCCACTGATTTGATTTTACAAATGCATGGTACCCCTACTGCTGAATTACAAAACCTAATGCGTGCCATTGCGCAAAAAGACCCAACTACTATTTATGAACAAGCTTTGCTAGAGCGTAAAGCCTATAGCTACCCCCCTTATGTACGTATGCTTAAAATAAGTATGCTACACAAAGATCCTAAAGTGCTTTTACAAGCTACAAAAGAGTTTTCTCAATATATTACTCCCTTGTTAGATCTACCTGTCATAGGCCCTACAGAAGTCAGGCCATTTTATCCGAAAAAATACAATACAACCATTTTTCTCAAATTACCCAAAAATCAACTTCCACAAATAAAAGAAAAAATAGTAGCACAAACCAAGTCACTTTTAGCATACCCCACTTATGCAGGGCTAAAGATTTATTTTGATGTAGATCCGTTATAAACTAGCTAAAGAAGCATATCAAAGATACAAAAAGCACAAATAGAAATATCATACCTGACGTTCAAAACGAAAAACTAGAGAATAATTTAAACAAAGATGTTACTAAGGAGACTAAAGAAGCCCAAAATATTAACCCTAATTTTTTAAGCAAAAAAATAGTTCTTATTGCTAGTGGCTTATCCGTTTTAGCAGCAGTAAGCTACTTTTGTTCATCAAAATATTTTGGCTCTGAGAAAGCCCATCAAAAAAATAAAAAGTAAGTAAAGTGATTGACAATACACTATCTATCTTTTCTTTACTGAGTCTAGTACATTTTATTTTGATATTCAATCAGCCCAAAAATTTAGTTACACAAAATTTAAAATAGACTCAAATATCAGATATAACATCGAATCATTTTTGCAGAGGGTGAGGGATTCGAACCCCCGGTACCTTTCAAAGTACAACGGTTTTCAAGACCGCCGCGTTAGACCGCTCCGCCAACCCTCTTTCTATAGATTAGATATTTTTGTGCTACAAAATTATAATATGTCCTACACTTTACATAATTCAATTTGAAAATCAACCTCCCCTTGGCTTTTTTAACTATACAACCTGTACTTGATACAAAGAGCTGACCGATTTGCTGTAAAATCCCATAAAAAAAACTAGAAGCAAGTTCCTATATTTACTCCTAAGGTTTGCACCCCAATATGCATGTGTGCCCATCTATTTAGCGCCCTTACTCCAATTTCTCTTTGCGCCTGGCACTATATATTCAGCAGTAAGCCGCTAGCTTGCTCAAAAAAATTTTAGGCAATAAATAGCTGTAAAGCATCATCATAAGCCAACGCTCTTTGATTTACCATTTGGGTGACTAAGCTGCCAATCAGGCTTTTTTTTTCTATGTCGATGGCTTTAGCGATGTGATATACAGATCGATTTCCTTTTTTTACTTCGGCTAAAATTTGTTTGCGGTAGTAGGGCAAATGGTCTTTTGTGTGCTTTTTTTCTTTATCTAAACAAATGTCACATAGCTTACAAGCTTCATAGGCCACCTGACCAAAATACTCTACTAAAATCAAGCTTCTGCATCGGTATTGATGCTGGATATAATGCAGCATAGCCTCATGTTTACGCAATGCATTTTTTTTTCTTTCAGTGTATTTTTTTTGAGATACAGGGAGGTTTTCCTTAGCGTAACGCGGCGTAATAAAGGTGATTTGTGGGTGGTTTTTTTGAGGCTGGTAGTGTAAAATGCCTAAGGTGGCTAGGGCTTTGATAGATTTTTCTACATGGCTTTGTCCATACCCTAGATGCTTGGCAATTCTTTTTATAGAGATAGGGAAAAAGCCTTGAAATAGATTTTCTCCATAGGTATGTGCAAGGGTTTGAATCAACTTGTCATACTGGGGGTGGGCTACTTGAAAATCATATAGCTTTTTAGAAAAAGCAGTGATGTATATTTTAGAAGGACTAAAAAAGTGCTCATTGTAAGCTAGAATACCTGCTTCTTGCAGCTCTTTAAGTACTTGAAAAATTAAGTGCGGGTGGAAATCATAAGTATTGGCAAAGTCTTCCAAATCAAAATCATAACTTACCATTTGGTGACTACCTACTGCGATTTGATAATAGTTAGCAAGGCATTGGTATATGGATTTAACTTGCTCACGATTGGGATAGGCATATTGTAGCTTTTTTTTCATATCCTGTATGCTACTTGCATTGTACAAAATCACTGCATAGGCCTTTTTATCATCCCTACCAGCTCGGCCGGCTTCTTGATAATACGCCTCTAGGCTGTTAGGCAAGTCTATATGGATCACCATGCGTACATCAGGCTTATTAATGCCCATACCAAAAGCATTAGTAGCCACCATGACTCTTGTACGGTTTTCTATCCAATCTTTTTGATGCTGTACACGCACATCGCCTGCTAAGCCAGCATGGTAATAAGAGACTGGTATGCCTTTTTCCTGTAATAGTTTAGCTATAGTTTGCGTATTTGCTCGGCTACTCGTATATACTATTGCACTACCTGCTACACGTGCTAGCATATGTAAAAGTTGGGCAGGTATATCAGGCGTTTGTCTGACTACATATGCGAGGTTTTTTCTTATAAAGCTAGCTTTAAGCACTTTGGCATTGCGGAGTTTTAGCTGCTGTATGATATCTTTTTGTACTGCCAATGTAGCTGTGGCAGTCAAGGCCAGTATGCTGACATCAGGTAATAGGGTTTTGATATGGGCTATTTCTCTGTAGGCAGGCCTGAAGTCTTCTCCCCATTGAGAAATGCAATGTGCTTCATCTACTACAAGCAGGGAGATGTTCATTTTTTCAAGATGGGTTAAAAAAGAAGGGCTTTTTAGACGCTCTGGAGATACATATAGAAAATTTACAGCTCCGTGTATACAATCCTGCAAGCTTAGCTGTATTTCTTGTTGACTCATGCCTGATACTATACAAGTAGCCGCAATGCCGCGTGCTTTAAGTTGATATACCTGATCTTGCATCAAAGCGATAAGAGGAGATACTACAAGGCATAGGCCTTTTTGTAGCAAGGTAGGTACTTGAAAACAGATCGATTTTCCCCCGCCTGTAGGCATGAGTGCCAAGGTGTCTTGCTGGGCTAGCACAGCTTCTATCACTTCTTTTTGCAAAGGTTTAAAAGTGCGATAACCCCAATATTTTTCTAGTATATGATCTATAGCGACATGCATAATATATACCCAAAGGTAATACATGGCAACAAAGCCACCATTTTACAAATACTAACTAATAAAAAATTACTTATTTAATTGTATATTAGCGCATTAAAAATGAGTAAGGAGTGGTGACCGAGTGGTTTAAGGTGCTCGCTTGGAAAGCGAGTGTACGCCTATAAAGTGTACCGGAGGTTCGAATCCTCTCTACTCCGCATCAAACAAGATAACCTATACCAACTATACCTCAACCCATAGGCACTATGCATATATTCAAATCTAGTACCCACCTTGCATTACTTGCTATATTAAGCTTAATGACCCCTGAACTGATACAGGCTACTACTTATAAAAGTCCGGACCAAAAAAATATAGAAGAGACTATACAATGGATTACCTCTGGACAAGCTTTACAACAATTAGCGGATCCTGCATATAAAAAAATTCCTTTAGAAAAATTAAAGCAAGAAGCGAGTAAAAAATTTTTAAAAAAATTACACTCACAAACTAATTTTTTGGATGATAGTGAGCTAAATAAAAATAATATTAAACCGCAATTGGTATATATGTTAGGGGTGATAAACAAGACTTTTTTTACATATGATGCATTTGAAAAATGGATCAAAAAAAAGAACAGTAGTACTGTTATAAAAGATGAAGAATTTGAAGAGTATTTTGATCCGAGCCTAAACTGGGCAGACAATGTGATGCACTTAATTGGCCGAGATACAAAATATAGGAATATAGGAAATTATTTAATGGTATTATACGACTTTAGAATACATAATCGTTACAAGCCTACCAGTACTCAAAAAGCAGCTAGCTCAGCTGAAAACACGACAAAAAATCCAGTTGAACCACTACTTACCCCACTTGATCAGTCTAAGGAAAATCCTCAGGTAGCCCCTGAAAAAAAGCCTACTGGATGGGGAGATTTTAGTCTATTGGCATGTGGGTTTACTGGGCTGCTAGGTGGGCAGTATATCTCTACTAAACAAAATAGCAAGGCTAAGCAACGCAAAACAAAAAAGCCTACCATCTCCCCAGCACTTCACTGATGCGCTGGCATAAATAGTTCTGTCAACTTTTTTTATCCATAACTCCCACAATGAAAAAATACATGCCCTTTTTGTACAAGCTTTAGAAAAGCATTTTGGGCTATCTATTTAAACTCCAGCCCTACCGGCCACCACCCCTATTTATTACTTCAGGATAGCCCCTGTAAGTACAGCCCCGATGGCCCCTGTAAGGGTAGCGCCCCTAAGATCAGCCCCTTCAAACTTGGCACCTGTAAGATTAACATGGGTAAGATTGGCATCTTCAAGATTAGCGTCCTCAAAGTTACAATTTGACAAATCAATACCTGATAAATTCAGGCCTGCAAAGTCTACTCCATTAAATATAGCGCCTTGTAATGATTGGGCTTTTTCAATGTGAGTCTCTTTAAGATTTTTGGCCTCCTCAAAGTCACAATTTGACAAATCAAAGCCTGATAAATTCAGGCCTTGCAAGTCTACTCCCCAAAATTGAGC
>JBCCHA010000039.1:0-7395 GCA_039028995.1 Bacteroidota bacterium
ACAAAAAGCTTGCAAGTCAAAAGTGACTCGTATAGTGCTGACCAAACGATTCTTATGCCCTATAAGTATAGCGTAAAAATTAAAGACAAAAATAAGCTAAATGAGTTGTTAACACTATTCAAGGAGGCAGGCTTTACTCAGCAAGAAGGTACATTTCAGCCGAATACCGAAAGCCAAGCTGCTGGCAGGTCAAACGCCGGCCAAAGTCCGAATCTTACTGACCACACAGAGGATCAAATAGAAGATTTGCGAGAACTCTCTAACCCTTACTCAGAAAACTCTACAATGCATACACACGAACAATTTAATCCTAATGTACAAAGTAAGATTACTGTAGAATTAGAAAAAGACCAATTAAACCATATGAATGACAATCAGGATGATAGCCCTACTCATGCGCATGGTACTGGATTCAATTTAAAAGACACTGTTGATGCTCTTCAGTTAATATATACGACAAAAGAAGAACTTGAACAAGCTATAGAAGGCTATCAGGAAGACCAAAAAAAACAAATTATAGCTTCTTTTCAACAACAGCCCAACGGTCAACTAATAAAAGGCAATCAGCAAGCTGCTGCGCCAAGCCATAGCATCCATCATAACCAGTCTAATTCCTCTAATTCTCATGCACGCAGAACCCCTCAGCCCAATATGAATGACAATCAGGATGATAACCCTGCTGATGCGCATGGTACTGGATTCAATTTAGAAAAAGTTGTTGATGCTCTTGATTCATTATATTTTTCAAAAGAAAAATTTGATCAGGCTATAGAAGGCTATGGGGAAGACCAAAAAGAACAAATTATAGCTTCTTTTGAAAAATATCCCAACGGTACACTAACAAAAAAAGCTAGCATCACTGTTGATGCTAGCAATGAAAAATCACAGCCTGTTCAAACCAATTCATCACAAGAAGATAAGGCAGAAGTGTCACAAAAGAGTGGCCATGGAAGCGGCCCAGCTATATTTGGTGGTATAGTAGCAGTAGTGATAGTAGGTGGCATAGCGTATGTAATGTACAATAAGTCAAAAAAACCAAAGGCGCAAACCTAAAAAAATCACCTGCCTACTTGTCAACCATGTAGATAGCAAGCTTGATTTTAAAATTACTATGGCAAACAATTTCTATGCATCGCTACAAAATTATGCTGAGCAGATTAGTACAAAAGAGCCAGCTCTTCTGGCACGCTTGCGAGAAGAAACCCAAAGCCTACCTGGTAGCCAAATGATATCTAGCCCACTTCAAGGGCGTGCACTCAGCCTATTGGCCCAACTCCTATCCCCTAAAAAAATTTTAGAAATAGGTACCTATACAGGCTATAGTGCCTTATGCCTTTCAGAAGGGCTCAGCCAAAAAGGCCTTTTGTATACCATAGATCGCAACAAAGAAGTAGTAGCCATAGCTAAGCGTTATGCACAACAAGCCCGCAAAGCACATCAAATCCATTTTTATACAGGCAATGCCTTAGCATTGGTCAGCACTATACCAGGCCCTTTTGACTTGGTATTTATAGATGCGGATAAAAAAAACTATACCCATTATTATGATTTGGTCATCCCCAATCTAAGACCTGGAGGACTAATCATCGCAGACAATGTTTTTTGGAGCGGAAAAGTTTGGGATGAAGCCCAACTCACTACCTGTGCTACTACACGCGCACTGTATGATTTTGCCCAAAAAATAAAGACTGACACGCGCGTAGCACAAGTCACCCTGCCTATACGTGATGGGCTTTTAGTAGCTAAAAAACACTAATAAGCCTGTGCAAAAAGTACACGTTGTCCAGAAGGCCTGCCAGAATAAATACACTTTCCATTTTCCTCAGGCCCATTTAACGGTATGCAACGTATCGTAGCCTGCGTATCCTGATTGATTTTTTGCTCAGTTTCCGTAGTCCCATCCCAATGTGCCATCACAAAACCACGCTGCGTTTTCATCACCTGTTTAAATGTAGCATAATCATCCACATACACCGTCTGCCTTTTTCTAAACCCCAAAGCCCTCTGATATAACGCCCCTTGTATCTCATCAAGCCTCGCATCCACCGAATCTAAAAAATCATCTACCCCCTGCACCACCCTTTCCCCACTATCTCTTCTCACAAGCGTCACCTCCTTACCCATCACCTCTTTGAGCCCTATCACCGCACGCAAAGGAATGCCCTGAAGCTCATATTCTGCAAATTTCCACCCTGGCCTATAACTGTCCCTATCGTCTATTTTAGCCCGTATGCCCCTTTTTGCCAAAGCCTCACATAGTAAGTTAGCCTCTGCAGCAATCAGCTTACTACTTGCTTCTTCACGAGCTGGAATAGGGATAATCACCACCTGTATAGGTGCAATTTTAGGAGGCAATAACAACCCCTTTTCATCTGAATGCATCATGACCATAGCCCCTATAAGGCGTGTAGTAAGTCCCCATGAAGTACCCCATACATAGTTCATGACCCCTTTTTGGTTGGTGAATTTTACTTCAAAAGCCTTGGCAAAATTCTGTCCTAAAAAATGAGAAGTACCTGCTTGTAAAGCCTTGCCATCTTGCATCAAAGCCTCTAACGTATACGTAGTCTCTGCCCCAGAAAAGCGTTCATGCAAAGTCTTCTTCCCCTTTACCACCGGTATAGCCAATGTTTTTTCCATAAAATCTGCATATACCTCCAACATACCCAAAGCCTCTTGCTCAGCCTCTTCTGCACTAGCATGTGCCGTATGCCCCTCCTGCCATAAAATTTCCGCCGTCCTTAAAAAAAGGCGAGGCCTCATCTCCCAACGCACCACATTGGCCCACTGATTAATGCGTAAAGGAAGATCCCTATAAGAATTAATCCAGTTTTTATAACTCTGCCAAATAATAGTTTCTGAAGTAGGGCGTATCACCAAAGGCTCTTGTAGCTTGGCATCCACATCAGGCACAATAGTCTCGCTTTTTGCATCATACGCCACCCGATAGTGAGTCACTACCGCACATTCTTTAGCAAAGCCTTGTATATGACTGGCTTCTTTGCTTAGGTAGGAGGTAGGGATGAGTAGGGGGAAGTAGGCATTTACATGGCCTTTTTGCTTGAAAGCCTTATCTAATATAGCCTTCATATTTTCCCAAAGCGCAAAACCATAAGGCTTGATAATCATACAGCCACGCACAGATGAATGTTCTGCAAGGCCAGCCGCCTTGATCAGCTCGCTGTAGCCTGCTGGGTAAGCAAAGTCTTTTTTGGGTGCTTTCATAAAATTAAGATGTTCAGATGACAAAAATAGAAGATAACTAATGCCTTGTAAAGGGCTAGGCACACACAAGCAAGCGATTTTTTTAAAAACATATATTGTATGCCTTACCTATTTATTGCTAATTTGGGCCTGATTAAACCTTTATACACTTCTTTATACTATGAAAACCTATCTATTCCTCTTTGCATTGCTTTTTTGTACCTCTTCCCATGCTATGATAGGTTATGTCCCCCCTACACGCACTTCTGGAGAGCTGGATATTGACGGTATTAAACATAGTATTCATATAGAATTCCCAGTATCAGATGTAATGATGGCGGACAAACAGAATCTTACATTTAAACGAGCTAATTTTGTTCACAATAATGAAAACAACTTAAATCTTATTATTGCATACAATAGCCAAAATCATAAGTTTAGGCTTATCATACAAAACAAGGAAAAAGAAGTTTTCGTTGACCAGGATATAACAGGTGAAAAACTAGTAATTCCTAATTGGAGGGATCGTAGTATGCAACAGTATGTATGTTGGGAAAATGATTGTGATACTAAAAATCTGAACTGTACTGGTTATGCTATAAAAAACACAGCACTCAACCTTAGACTCAGTTTAATCAACTATCTCAAATCGAATTTTACAAATCTTGCTAATGAAGATAACCTCGATAAGATAGATCTAAATGAATACAATATTATTCTAGAGCTTCCAATAGAAGATGTAAGGCTAGGCAAAGCAGATGGGGCTGTAAGTACACAAGGTAATGCAGGCAACCTTGACCTTATTATAGGCCAACATCGAGAAACTAGTAAAGCTAGGCTTTTCATACAAAACAAACAAAAAGAAGTTTTGGTTAACCAGGACATCACAGATCTAAAACCGATACTTAAAGCTATAGATTTGGGTGTTGATCCTTCAGAAGTAGAAAAATGGGTGTATTGGCAAAATGAGCTTAGCACTGTAAAAGGTGAATCCTTTACTCGTTATGCTATAAAAACTAGCGAATCAGTACTTAGGGGTCAGTTAATTGATCATCTTCAACAAGATTTTACAGACACAAGTAATGAAACCCATTCCGTGAAGATGTATGAATTCGAAATAGAAGATCTACAGGTATCTACTACCAATAATGAGACTGATTTTAAAAGCTTGGATTGTAAAGGCCAATTATTTGTTCGCTTAGATCAAACTGAAAAAGGTTTGAATTACATTTCTATAAAGGACAATAAAGATTTGACTAAGAAAATAGAGCAAAATATATTAGTTAGTCAAAAAATAATTAAACCTAAAAAATTCGATGAGAGCTATGTATGTTGGCAATTTACCCATATCGGCGTTACAAAGAATTACGCTGTGAAAATTAGTGATCCACTTCTCAGGGAAAAATTCACTGCGTGTTTATCTATCACAAATCCCTATGTCGAAAACCATAAGAAATATAACCTAGAATACCAAGTAGAGGATGTAATGATGAAAAAATTTGGTAACCCTACATTTACACGACCTGCCTTTGCTGAAAATAAGCAAGGCAAACTATGGGTTTCTTTGAAAAATGTGGAGAGAGATTGGTGGCCTTTAATGGAGTTTTTTGAAAAAGAAAATCAAAAAGAGAAAATTCTTCATAGCTCTCCTATGCGATCTATAAAATCAATAACTCCTCCTCAAAACTTAGAGGATTACGTATGTTGGGAAGTTATTTATTACAGTGACATAGAATTTAGTTGTGCTTATGCTATTAAATTTAGTGATCAACAAAATATAGACGAATTCATTAACTGTCTCAATCAAGAGATAAGAGAGGGAGATCGCATAGATTTAAATCTTGGTACTAACTTAAGCCCGAAGTCAAATCAAGTAGTGAATGACCGTCCAGCTAATATAGATCTCAAAGATAATCCTAAAAGTGGAGGAGGCAGTGCAAAAGCTGATGCTCCTAGTAAGAATGATGTGCAGGCTGATGATAAAAATCAGAGGGATGTAAGTCCTGAAGTTAAAGATGGAGGCAAAGAGAGTTCTGAGGTTGGCTTAGAGGGCTTCCAAACAGGAACTAAGTCTGTAGTTGATGAGGATGGGGCTAAAGAAAAGAGTGGGGATGGGGGAAATATTATTCTATTTGGAGGTGGGGCATTGGTTATAGCAGGTGGTATATATGCATTGTATGCTAATGCAAAAAGTACAGGCCAATCAAAAAAACAACGAGGCAATTAAAATTTTAAAAAAAACGCAAAGTTTAGCCCACTAGCACAACTATTTCATTATTGGCCACCTTGACTAGCCCAGATTCAATAGGTAAAGTATCTGTGTCAGTATGTGGGGTATAACGAATTAAGCCTTTTCCCAAAGTACTTACCAATGGTGCATGGTCGGTTAATATAGTAAAGCTACCTGCACGTCCAGGAAGCTCTACCCTTTCTACATGTCCAGAAAAAAGCGTTTTAGCTATGGTGTATATAGTCAAATACATAGTTTTTAATAAAAAAGGTAAATTCATTTCAAAACACCTACATGTATTGTAGCTTGCTAAGCATTTAAGCCCTAGCCACTTTAAGCACTAATGTGCTCACTTTTTCATTTATCTAAAGTTATTTACCAAAATATTTAAAAGCCCCTCTATCGGTGTTGTCTTGCTTACATAAGCAT
Source organism: Bacteroidota bacterium (assembly GCA_039028995.1). Taxonomy (GTDB): domain Bacteria; phylum Bacteroidota; class Bacteroidia; order Cytophagales; family Amoebophilaceae; genus JBCCHA01. Next base: position 5,864 of record JBCCHA010000039.1, read on the forward strand.
TCATCCCAGCTTCAAGTCCAGCTGCTTGCTCTTCTGGCATATCTTTCGAAGAAAAACCAATAATGGCTCTGCTATAACCCAACTGTCTAATCTGCCTGGTAGCCTCTAGCCCATTCATTATAGGCATATCTACATCACAAATAATCGCATCGAAGTAATTGATGCCGTGCATTTTTACACTTTCTACGCCTAGCTTTCCATTACTCGCCTCTTTGATAAAAAATCCGATTTTTTTCAAACCGCTATATATGATATATCTCATGGCTTTTAAGTCTTCTATTAAAAGTATGTGCTTCATTTTTAGTTAAATTGTAAAGTTAACATCAACAAAAAATTTAGAAAAATGCGCTGTAAAATTAAGTATTAAAATAACTTTTCCAAATATTTAGCACGATCTGTTTGCTCCCAAGTAAAATCTAGATCCTCACGCCCAAAATGCCCATAAGTAGCCGTTTTTTGATAAATAGGCCTTAGTAAATTCAGTGCTTTGATAATGGCATAAGGCCTTAGGTCAAAATGCTTCATTACTAAATCTTCAATGGACCTATCCTCCAGCCTGCCTGTACCAAAAGTATTCACCATACAAGAAGTGGCTTTAGCCACGCCGATGGCATAAGAAAGTTGTATTTCACACCGCTGCGCCAATCCGCTAGCCACAATGTTTTTAGCGATATACCGCCCCATATACGCAGCTGACCTATCTACTTTAGAAGGGTCTTTCCCAGAAAAAGACCCCCCGCCATGACGCGCTGCACCCCCATAAGTATCCACAATAATTTTATGCCCCTTGATGCCACAATCACTCATAGGCCCCCCTGTAACAAAGCTGCCTGTAGGATTGATTAAATAGGTAGTTTGGTTAGTGATCCACTCTTTGGGAAAAATGGGTAAAATAATTTCTTCAAGTACTGCTTTTTGAATGGTTTTTCCATCTACTCCAGCAGCATGTTGTGTAGAGAGCACCACTTTATCTAGCTCTACAGGCTTTCCGTCAAGGTAACGAAGCGTGACTTGGCTCTTTGCATCTGGTCTGAGCCAGTCAAGCTTCTTGCTTTTTCGCAAAAAAGCTTGACGTTGCATCAGCAAATGAGCGTAATGAATAGTAGCTGGCATCAATGTAGACGTTTCATTAGTAGCAAAGCCAAACACTATGCCCTGATCTCCAGCTCCTTGCTCCATGCCTTTTTGGTGGGTGGTGCCTTGTGCGATTTCAGGTGATTGGCGGCTGATGGCGTTGATGATGGTACAAGTATTGCCATTAAAACCTAATTCATCATGATCATAACCAATATCAATAATGACTTTGCGTACAGTTTTTTCAATATCAATAGAGGCAGAAGTGGTAATTTCGCCTGCGATCAATACCATAGTGTTTTTGATAAGCACCTCGCAAGCTACGCGTGCATACTTATCTTGAGTTAAAATGGCATCCAATAAAGCATCTGCTATCTGATCTGCCACCTTATCAGCATGGCCTTCAGATACTGATTCAGAAGTAAAAAAGGAATTAGACATATTTATTTAAAAAAAAG
>JBCCHA010000040.1:0-7110 GCA_039028995.1 Bacteroidota bacterium
GTAAAAATGTAGTAAAAGATATAGTTCAAGGCTGAGTATAAGAGGGACTATCAATAGTAATAGTGCAATGGGGCTAATAAAAAAGCAAAGCACTAATGCGAATATGACAAAGCATATGCTTGTCAAGAAAACTGGGAGTCTAAAGTTAAAAAACCAAAGCTTTTTTTGATGGGCTTTGGGTAGGGGTTCTTCTGCAAGAAATTCTGATGCAAAATTAATAGGGTGTAGTAGTATTTGTTTTATAAAGGTTGAGTAAGACATATGTAAATAGGTGAATAAAAAGAGTAAAATTAAGTTATTTTATTTAGATGGGCAATAGGTTTGCACTTTGATAAGGGGTGGTTAATGGGGTTTTTATAGCTTATGTACGTGTGGTTTTAGCTTTTGGGATTTTTGTAGAGTGCTGCATATATAAAGTCATGGTCAGAGGTGCGACTTTTTATGGTGTTGATTTTTTTTTCATTTTTAAGGATGACTGCATTTGTTTTGTAGTAAATAAAGTCTGGTTTGCCTCCATATCTAGATGTTTTTTTTATAGTGTCTAGGGTTTTGTAGCCTTTTTGTGCAAGTATGGAGTGTCTGTTCATGAGATAGTTTTTGAGTTTTTTACGTGCTGGATGATCTTGGGCTTTGTCTTGCCAATAGGGGATGGTGGCTAAATCTTCATCTGTGTAGTGTTTATCTGCATTAAAATCTCCTATTATTACAATGGGGTTGTAGGTTTGTAAAATTTTTATGATTTGTTTTTCAGGAAGGGTTTGTACTTCATCGTGTTGATAATATTGATCTTCATAGCTTCCTCCGGTAAGATGTACATTAGCAAAGGTGCCTATGTCTTCTATGTGTATGCCTACAAACATGCGGTCTTGGGGGTAATTGTGTTTTATTTTTTTCTTTACTTGATAGTATATTGGTTTTTTTTCAGTTATGCCTTGATGGGGAAATACAGCGAAAAAACATCCTGTATGGATTTGACTGACCCAAAAATTTTGTGCTTTTAGCATTTTACGAAGCTGATTGCCTTGATGCCCCCAAGCTTCTTGAATAGCAAAAATTATCTTGCTGTAGTTTGGGCGCTTTGCGATAAGGTTGTTTAGTGCTTTCATTGTGTTTTCAGGCGTGGCTTCTTTCCATTGATTCATATAAAATACGTTGGCACTACATAATAGAGCTGGCTTGGTTGTATGAATGAGATGGGTTTTTGGAGTATGAGTTGGGGTATTTTCTTTATTTTTTGGCGTGCTTGCTAGGTATAGGGCAGTTAGGCTTGTGGTGATGGATAAGGCAATATACCCAATGGGTTTGAAGGTTGGGTTTTTGCCTTTTTTGGCTTTGAGTGTGTAAGGTGATTTTTTGGTTGGGATTTTGGCGGGGGTGGTGGGGGGGGTTGTTAGGGTTAAAATGAGTGTGAGGAGGTGGTATTTGTGCATGTTTTAATTTTTGGTGAGGGTTGTGGGCTTTATTAATAGCCCCATTGTTGTATTATTTTTGGGTTTTTACGCCAGTTGGGGCTGACTTTGATGTGGGGTTTGAAAAATATTTTTTGTCCTAAAAAGTGGTTGAGCTCTTTGCGTACAGTGACACATAGCTTTTCTAAGGCTTTGCCTTGCTTGCCTATGAGTATGCTTTTTTGGCTTGTGCGCTCTGTGTATATGGTGGCTTCGATATGGGTCATTTCTTTTTCTTCTTGATAGTTGGTGACTATTACGGATGTGCTGTAGGGTACTTCTTGTTGGTATTGTAAAAATATGATTTTGCGTATGATTTCTGCTATAAAAAACTGTATGGGCTTGTCTGTGATGTCTTGTTTGTCATAAAAAGGTGGGTGGTGGGGTAGGTGTGCTTCAATGGTTTTAGTGAGTTGATCTATGTGGAGGTGGTGTTTTGCAGAGAGGGGTATGGTGTGTGTAAAATTGGCTTGTTGGCTCCATGTTGCTATCTTTTGTTTTAGGATTGCGTCTGTGAGTAGGTCTATTTTATTGAGTAGTAAAAAGGTGGGGGTCGGGTGTATAAGGTTTTTAAAGCTATTGATTTCTAACAGTTCTTGGCGTGCATCTATTACGTAGAGTATTAGGTCTGCCCCTGGTAGGGTACGTTTTATGGATTTTACCATTGCTTTTTGTAGTGGGTAGGTGGGCTTTATGTGGCCTGGGGTGTCTACATATATGGTTTGTGAGTGGGGGGTGTTTACAATGCCTAGGAGGTCTTGGCGGGTGGTTTGTGGCTTGTGGGTGACAATGGATAGGGGTTGTTTGACTAAGGCGTTGAATAGGGTGGATTTGCCAGCATTGGGCTTGCCTATGAGGTGTACAAAGCCTGCACGATGTGTGTGTGGGTTCATGATGGGTTTGTTTTTTTTAAAGGGATGTGATGAGGGTGTTTAAGTGGGTGATGTGGTAGGGTATAGTGCTTGCCTTACGGCTTGTAGATTGGGTTGTGCTATGGCTTGTGCACGCTCTTGACCGTTGGCGAGGATGGTTTGTAGTGTTTGGGGGTCTTGCATGTATCTGTTAAAGGTGGCTCTTTGGGTTGCAAATTTTGTGATGATGAGCTCAAAAAGGGCTTTTTTTGCACGCATGTATCCATAGCCTCCTGCTAGGTATTTTTCTCGCATGGTAGTGGTTTCTGCTTGGCTTGCTAGGCATTTGTATAGGTTAAATATGGGGCATGTGTCTGGGTTTTGGGGCTTGGCTAAGGGGGTGCTGGCTGTGGGTATAGCTTTAATGGTGTTGTAGAGGTCTTTTTCTGGCCAAAAGGGGCTTAGTGTGTTGTGGTAGGATTTACTCATTTTTCTGCCATCAGTGCCAGGTAGGGTAGCATTATGTGGCTTTAGGTAGGCTTTGGGTAGGGTGAATATATTGCTGTATTGTTGGTTAAAACGTTTGGCTAAATCTCTTGCCATTTCTATATGTTGGAGCTGGTCGGTGCCTACGGGTATGTGGGTGGGTTGATAGAGCAAGATATCTGCTGCCATGAGTACGGGGTAGGTGAAAAGGCCTAGGTTGACTTGGGGTAGGTTTTGGGATTTTTCTTTGAAGGCATGTGCTTTGGTAAGTTCGTTGTATGGGGTTAAGCAGTTTAAATACCAGGCTAGTTCACATACTTGGGGTAGGTGTGATTGTCTGTATAGGATGTCTTTGTTGATGTCTAAACCGCAGGCTAGCCAGGCTGCTACATTGGCGTGTATAAAGTGGGTATGTTGGGTGGTATTGGGTTTGCTGGTAAGTGCATGGAGATCTGCAATGAAAAAAAGGCTGGGTTGTTTTGAGGTTTTAGCGAGTTGTAGTGCAGGTGAAATGGCGCCTAAGATGTTGCCTAGGTGGGGTATGTTGCTGCTTTGAATTCCTGTAAGAATACGCACGATAATGGGGTAGGGGGTTGATTAGGAGACTGGGGCTTTTCGTTTTATGATTTTTTGTAAGGATTCAAATTGGGTTTTGAAATAGTGGTCTGTCTCTAGTAGGCTGTTAATGGCTTTTTGGGCGTAGATGACGGTGGTATGGTCTTTGCCGCCAAATTGTTGGCCTACTGTTTTATGCGAGAGATTGGTATGTTCTTTGATAAGGTACATAGCTACGTGGCGTGCTATAACTATTTCTCTTTTTCTAGATTTGCTTTTTAGTTGGGGTAAAGTTACATTGTAGTGATCTGCTACAAGTTCTTGCAGGTAGTGTGGGGTAATCTCTGGGCTTACTTTACATATAATGCTTTCTAGAGTGGATTTTATCAGGTGGTAGTCTACGTTTTTGTTGGTTAATGAGTTGTGTGCTACAAGGGAGGTGACTACGCCTTCTACGTCTCTTATGTTAGTTTCTACACTGGTAGCAATGTATTCTACTAATGCCTGGTCTACTTTAAGATTGTTTTGGGCTAGTTTGTGTTGAATGATGGCTAGGCGTGTTTCAAATTTAGGCATTTGCAAATCGGTAGTGAGCCCCCATTTGAATCTTGAGAGTAGTCTTTTTTCTAAACCTTCTAACTCGGCGGGTCGGCAATCGCTTGTCATGACAATTTGTTTGTCATTTTGATGTAAATGATTGAAAATGGTAAAAAATATTTCTTGGGTTTTGTCTTTTCCGGCTAAAAATTGTATGTCATCTATGACAAGGAGGTCTAGGGAGGTATAGTAGTTAATGAATTTTTGTAATGAGTTGTTTCTGACTGCTTCTATAAATTGACTTGTAAATTTTTCTGAGGGGATGTATAGGGCTGAAAGTTGGCCAGAGAAGTGTTCTTGGGCTTTGTGTACAATAGCTTGTGCGATGTGTGTTTTGCCTAGGCCTACATCAGCGTATATTATGGTGGGGTTAAATGCGGTTTTGCCTGGGTTTTTGGCTATGGATTCTGCAGCGGATTTGGTGAGTTGGTTGGAGTCTCCTTCGATAAAGTTGTAAAAGGTGTAGGTGTGGTTTAGACTGTCTTTTAGATGTTGGGTTTCTAGGTGAGTATCAGTGGGTTTGGGTTCTTGTAATGGGTGATTGTAGAGCGTTGATTCTGCTTCTTTTTTAATGATGTATTTTAGTTTTCCTTCAGGGCCTAATATTTGTTTTATGGTATTTTGTAATAGGGAGAGGTAGTTGCCTTCTAGCCACTCTCCAAAAAATTTGCTGGGTAGCTGTATGGTGAGTGTGTTTGCTTGGCAATGCCAGGATAGTATTGGCTCAAACCATGTGGTAAAGCTTTGTTGGTTGACTTGACTTTTGATGATGTCAAGACATTGATTCCAAATTGTTTGATGATCTTTAAACATAGGGGATGGTGACTATTTATTAAAAGATAAAGCGCAATAATATAGGGTTAAAGTAGCTAGCGAACTTTACACTTTTTTCATAGATTATCTATACAAATTTAAGTTTTCAATTTACTTTTTATACTGCCAAAAGAAGCAGCTAGCTTTTCTCCTCCTATTTCTCTAATGTGCTTTAAAATGAGATCTATATTGCTCCTTCTTTTGTTGAGGTGAGCAATGAGTTTAACGGCTTTTATCAAGAGTTGCTCTTGGGTGGGTTTGTGTGTTATTGTGGCTATTTTTTTGATATAGTTGGTGAGGTTATAGCCGTAATTTTGGGCATGTTTATCAGGGATGTGTGTGTGATATTGGATGGGGGCAAGTGTATGGTTGGAGGTTTTTTTAGGTTTTTCAAAAGGGGAGTCTATATCTATTTTGTAGGCTGACATTACCCAGATATCGTGCCATATTTTAGCAGGGGGGATGGGCTTTTTTTTGCCTGAAGCTTGTATTTTTTGTATAAGTGAGACAAGTATGTGGGTGTGTTGGTTGCGTTTTTGTTTGTCTTTTATAGTAAGTATTTGCTTGACTAGGCTTTGCACATGTTGGCCATATGTGGGTAAAACTAAGGTGTCTTGATTAGGATAGTAGTTGTGCATGTGGAATAAATTTTAATTTGATGGGGTAAATATATAGATCTATTAGCTAATTGAGTGATTTTTTATTTTTTGTCATGAAAAAAACTGGGCGGGTAATTTCTACTAAAATGTGGTTATATTGTTTGTTTTCTTTTGTTTTGTCTATATTTATGAGGTAATTATCTCAATTTAATTTAAAATGGAATCTATAGTTTATGGAAGGCTTATAGCAAGCTTTTTCGCTTTTTTACTTATTAATCTGGGGATAGGTCTTTATCAGGGCAGAAGTGTACGTACAGCATCTACTTTTATATTAGGTAGGCGGCTTACTACTAGTGCACTTTTGCTTACTTTGACAGGTACGCTTATTGGGGGGGAGTATTTGACTAATTGGTTTCGGGCTGGTTCTCATTGGGGTGGGGGTTCGCTTTTTTTGTGGGTTATTATTATTTCTGTTACAGGCCTTATAGCTACTTTTTATATCTTTCTTCGATTACGCCAATATAAAAATTGGCATACTTTGGGGAATATTGCTTTTCAAAAAACGGGTAGCCATTATGCACAGATAGCTATAGATGGCATTGGTTTGGTGAGTTCTATTATTTTGTTGAGTGCCCAGTTGGTGGGCTTGAAAAGGATGACGGGTCTTTTAGGGTTTGCTGATGATCATCCTATAGCTTATGGGATTGTGATTTTTTTTACGGTGGTGGTGATTGGGTATGCCTCTCGTGCAGGTACGCCAGGGGTGGTAAGCACGGATGTGTTGCAAATGATTTTGGTGTTAAGTGGTACAGCTTTTATTACTTATAGGGTATTGAATTTGGACTTGGCGCATATAAGGATAGAGGGGTTGGCTGATTTATGGCATCAGGTCAAAACGACGGCAGGAAAAAATCCACTTAGGTATTTTCTTAAAGAGGATCCTGCTTTAATAAGGGTGCTTTTTTCTGCCCCAGCTGCCGGTTTCATCTTGTTTACTCCTGCTTTTATCAAACGGGTGGCCATGGCCGATGACAATCGTCAGTTGCAACATAGTATGCTTGGTCTTATTATGATTTTTAGTCTTTTCATGCTGATGATCTTGATTGGGGGCATGGGCTTGTATGTAGTTCGTGGTAGTGCGGTAGGTCATAATGATGTGTATCCTACTTTGTTGCAAATTGTTCCACACACATGGATGCGTATGGTGTTGCTGATTATGTTTTTGGCTGCTGTGATGTCTACGGCAGATTCTGTACTTACTGCTGCTTCTGTAGTAGCAGTAAGTGTTTTTAATAGTGTTGGCATCTACAAGGAGGCTATTACAGCGCCTACGCTCACTTCGTTAAGGGTAGCTAATATTACATTGGGGTTTTTAGCACTTGGCTTAGCTTTGTGGTTTATGCAACATCCGGTGATTGATTTTGTCACTTTTGCAAGGGCACTATTAGGTGCTTTATTGCCTTTTCTTTTAGGTATAAGTTTAGGTATTAAAACTAGCAAAAAAGCCTTGCTAGGAAGCGTAGTTTGTTTTGGTCTACTTTTTGTGGGGTCTATGATTTTGGGTGAATTGGTAGATTTTTCTTTTTTAGATCCAAGATGGACAAATCCTAAGTTTCCTTTAAGATTAAAATATGGAGTTTTCTTACCTTTTATCACACTGTTATCTTGCTTAGCGTATTTAGTGTTGGAAACTGTAGTGCATGGCGGGCTTAAGTGGGAAAAGCGGGTGCGATTTACGGAAGAAAAGCCTGGCCTATTACA
>JBCCHA010000041.1:0-7028 GCA_039028995.1 Bacteroidota bacterium
CAAGGGATATGATATGGGATCCAAAACCCGACGAGTTACAAGACTGGTTTGAATCTGGTTGGCGCGGCAGCCTGGAATACCTCAAATCCTTATAAATATAGGGCCTCAGCTCTCAGATGGGGCTAGGCAGAGTACTTCTAAGATTGAGATGTTTATGAGTGCATTAAAAGAGAATATTTTAAGTGCGAAAAGCGAGCGTGTTTCTGTGAAAGCCTGTATTGAAGAGGCATTAAAAGATACTTACTTTCAAGATATAGAGGTCAAAAAAGGCCTTTTGCTTGAACTTGATGATGACTTTAAGGCGCAATTGGCGAAGGCTTATTTTAAGCATATTGTGTATAATCTGGTCAAAAATGCTTACCACCACGGAGGGGCTAGCCAAGTTAAGGTTATGCTGGACAAGCCTGGCCGTAAACTTATAGTGCGTGACAATGGGCAGGGCATAAGTAGTGAAAAGCTGCCTTATATCTTTGACTTGTTTTATAGTGGCGGGGCTAGTAGTGGTATTGGGTTGGCTTTGGTCAAGCTTATTGTGGAGTCTTTGGGTGCGACATTGCATATGAGCTCTCAGCAGGGGGAGGATTCTTTCACAGCGTTTACACTTATTTTTCCTGAAGTTGGTCATGCGAAAGACTAGATGCTTTTCAGCACTAGGAATGCATGAGTGATGATAAAGAGGTAGTTGTTATGAGGTGCTATTTACGCTTTTATGACTGCTGGATTTTCATTGTTTGGGTAGGTAGGGTTCTTGGGTTTTGTGTTTTTGTCAATAGCTATTTTGGTGAGAGCTATTATGCTTAAACCAATAGCACCTGCTCCTAAGATGGGGTATGATGTGTGGTCCAGATGCTTGATTGGTTTTTTTCTTTTGACTTGTAAGCTTTTGATCAAGTGTGGAGGGTGCTTTTTCCCTCTTAAGGGTTGTGTTTGCATCAGCTTTGGTTTTTTTGCTTTGTGTAGTTTGTGGTTTCCACTTCTCACCAAATGCTTTGATTTCGCCTAGGGTGGTGGGCTTTAGGTTTATGCCTTTTTCTTTATATCTTGTTATATCTGACGCCTTAAGTAGTTTGATACTTAGATTAGAGTCATGATTTGTTTGTATCCATGCTTCGTGTATAAGCCTTAAATTACTATATAGTAGATCTATGCCTTTGTTGAGTTTCATGTAATGTCTATCTATGGGTATGCCTTTTTTTATACATAAAGATAAGACGTCTGCTATCGCTCCATTTATGGTGTAATTGTCACTGGTGATTTGCTTGCTATTTTTGTTTATTATTTGTTCTAGAACTTTTTTATTTTCATCTGCCAAAACATAGTCCAACACATAGCGAGTTAATGGATATTGCAATCCATATTGTTTTACTAAGTCGCTTTCCTGATCTATCCATTCTGCCTCTAAAGTACTTTGTATGATCTCTCTAAGCGTGCTTTCCATGATTTCATCTGCTTCCTTTGCTGATTTGTATTGCAACTTGTATCTATCTACATTGATCATTTTTCCATAATCTATATGATTAGTTTGCCATCTTCAGTAAAGCATATGATAATATTGCCTAGGTGTATGTCAGGATCAAAATTTGGCTCGACAAAACATAGGTGATACATGACTAGTGTAATCATTTCTCTTATCCCTTTTTCTAGCTGTTGAAATTTTTCTAATTTTTGTTCTTCTGTAGCATCTTTTAAAAAATTACCTGTTTGAATATCTTTTATGACTTGATTAAGGGGTTTCCCAGGTATTTTGCGCATGATGTAGTATTTTTCTTTTTGGGCCTTAGTTAGCTTGTCATCAGCTTCAGCGATTTGTATAGTTTTTACTAAGTTAGATTGGTACATTTCTTGGCCATATTGGGTATTTTGTCGCTCTTGGACTAGATCTATTTCTTGGGTTATGATATCATTTTTCATAGCTTCTACTTGTGCTAGTACCGCTTCATTACATTCACTATCTTTTTGTTGTATAGCTTTTATGTGAGCGAATTCGGCTTCTACTATATCTTCTGCCTCTTTTCTACTTGCGTATTTAAGGTATTTGATGACTAAAGGTTTTTCTTTAGCATCTTTGGCTTCTACTGTGTAGCCTATGGAGGCTTTTTTTAAAAGGGCTATAGTGATGTTTGTCTTTTCAAGTAGTGTTTTAAGTAGGTTTTCAATATTCTTTTGGTCTTCACTGGATAGTTCAAAATTTGCTTCAAGGGCTTTTTCACCTGAGAGGTGGCTTACATATCGTTGTATGATTTTTTCGCCTAAAGGCCCGCAGGCATTGATGTAGGCTGTAATCCAAAGTGCTTCTTTTTCTGATACTTTTAATGCTTTTTTGATATTGAGATTGCCTTTGGAGATGAAATAGTCTAACATGTCGCATTTTTGTGGGAGGGTTAGGCAGGTGTGATAATTGATGAAAACGGGGCTTAAGGTGAATTTGTCATTTTTGCGTTTATGAAAGTTGATACATTTTTGCGGGTCTAGATTGTCTACAAAGTCTTTTATCTTTCCTTGTTGTACAAGAAGGTCCATTTTTTTATAGGCCTCTTGTTAATCAGTGATGTTCAAATGCGCTTTGATGAGGGTTTGTAAGTCTGCGTTTATTGCGTCTTTATTTTTTTCATACACTTGGTTTGCTTCATTCTCCTGGCTTACTTTGAGGTGGCGTAGTACTTGCTGAAAAGGGGTTGTGGGTTAGTAGGAGGCTGGTGATGAGGATGAGGTGGAGTTTTTTGATCATATGGATGGGGGTTTAAAATTTTGGAAATGTGTAATGCAATTATGGTGTGTTTTATAATTTGCTTTGGGGGTTGCTTTTTAGTTGTTTTAAATTGGGAATTTTGCATTCAAATTTGTGCAAATTTGAAGATTTTTTTGGGATTTTTATGATTTTATGAGCTTTTTTTGTGTATTTTTTAAAGTATGGGCTTGGTATTTTGGTGCTTCTTTTTTACTTTATTTTGGTTTAGGTGTGGGTTTTTGATTTTTTATTATAGGTGAAATTTTTGTAGGTTATGGTGGCTGCAAATGATATGAAAAAAATAAATGGGATTACTTTATGGGTTGTTGAGTGGGTGGGGTGATGGGTTATTTCTTCATGTTGGTGAATGGGGGCTTGTTTGTTAGGGGGTAGTGTTTGAGGTGTTTTTTTTGTGGTTGTGTTTTCTGGTGTTTTGTGGGCTTTTATGCTAGTGAGTTTTGGTGTTTGTGTGGGTTGTCTTTGAAATATTTTTTTTGTGGTTGTTTTTTTTCTGTTTTTGTGGGTTTTTATGCTAGTGGGTTTTGGTGGTTGTGTGGATTGTGTTTGAGATATTTTTTTTGTGGTTGTGTTTTTTGGTGTTTTGTAGACTTTTGTACTACTGCTTTTGGGGGTTTTTGTGGGTTGTGTTTCAATTGGTTTTTGAGGTAGTATATTTTTTGATGTTTTTTGAGCTTCTATGCTATTGCCTGTTGGGTTTGCTGTTGGAATTTTTTCAAGTAGCTTTGTGATTTCTCTTTTTTCTTGCTCTTGCTTTAGTAGAAAATTTAACAGCTCAATATGTCTATCAATTTCACGTAAAAAAAGGTTTTTTTCTTCATAAGGTTTGTCTTTGCCTTTTTTCAACAATTCGATAATATAGTTTTCTACAGCTTCTTCTTGCCTTTTATTTATTTGTTTGTTTATCTGATTTTCTATTGTATTGATAGTATCTTCTAAAGTGTTTACAAGAAGATCAGTCTTTTCACTGTCTTCTTCTTTTGCAATTATCTGATTTATTTTTTCGATATTTTGCACGCTTTCTTTTAGTTGTTCATCAGTATAACCCAATATTTTTTCTGCATAATCTGGGGGTATAACTACTTTATCAAGGTATTTAAGCGCTATTTTTTTTTGATAAAGTATGGCTGTACTTTCTGAATAAATCTGTACGAACTTTGTTATATCTATGCTTTCATAATCTTTCATACTAGGATGTAAATAGCGTTTTTTTATATTTTTAAGTGCCTCTGAAAGTTCATTAGTCAGTTTGTATTGTTTTATTATTTCTTTTTGTATTTCTACTTTACGAGTCTCAAGACGTATTTCTTTATAATATCTTTCCCATAGTTTTAGTTCTAAGTTTTCCAGTGTTTCTATTATTGCTTTTTCATTAAATTTTTGATTAAAAAAATCTGATGCATTCACTAGCTTTTTTGTATGGTTTACTTCAACTTTAGCCTCAGGGTTTTGTTTCATTAATTGTTGCTTTTCCCGTTGCAATTTTCGGAATTTTCTTTCAAGTGATTTATATGATTTCACATCTAAAATTCCGTTATTTTGAGCATTTTCTAGTGCTTGATTGAATGGTTTCACTTCTTTGTAATAAAAATCTTCTAGGCTTCTTGCAAGTTTATGATCTTGATTTATTTGGTGGGCTGCAGGGCTTTTTAGGGGCTTTATTTGGGTTTTTTGTTGTTTACTATAGCTTGCGTGTGAGGTAGCAAAGCAGGTTATCAATAAGAGTAGGGTTATTTTTTTCATAGTGGTAATGTGTGATAAATGGATATATAGATAGGCTTTTTAATGGGTAGGTGTCTAAACATTACTTTATGGATATGTTTTTTTACATTATTTTGTGTATGGGTAGTGTGGCTTTTTTTAAAAAGCAAAATTGGTCACAGGGCAGCTATTAATGTTTGTATATGCTATTTTGAAGCTAAGCTTAGGTGGCTATTTACTTGACTTATAATGAGATGATCAATGCAGGGCTCCTCTTCTTTTTTCGTATTTTTTTACCTGTCTTTTTTCTGCTTTTATACTTTTTATTTTTCTTTATGCCCATCAAATAGTATGCATAAAGGAATGGCATGCTCAAAAAAAAGAGGCTAATATGCCAAAATTGATTAGAAGCATTAGATTTTTTTACATGTAGGTAAGCTTTGAGTGCTATTCTCATTTGGTGATCTTTACTGAGGTCTTTACGTATATTATGTAGGTTTGCTTTTCTTTGAATAAATCTGTGTATAGCATCCTCAAAAAGTGTTTTGGCTTGTGCTTGATTTTTACAAAAGGGGGTATTGTGGGCTATGCCGCTTATGCTTTTGTTAGCTTGATGATGGATTGTGTAAAACTGGTTGAGTTCTTTTTCAAATAGCTTTACCATTTGTGCTTGGCTATCTATTTTATCTTCTATTGTTATGGCGTCTTTTTTACTTTCGATAAAATCTAGGATTTGATTGATGTCTTTACTTGTCATAGATTGTGCATTTGCAATTGAAAGGAGGCAAATGTGGAGTGTAAATAAGTTGATATATAAGGGTGTTTTTGGCATGTTGTAAAATCTAAATTGCAAAATTAAGCTTTAATTTATGGGGCTATAGTTGAATTCAACATTGTAGTCTGTTTTTTGCTTAAAAAGGCTAAGGTATTTTGATGGTCTTAAATTCAATGTTTAATTATAAGGTTTAATGAATACGATTACTAAAACATTTAGTAGTGCACTTTATGGGGTAGATGCGCAAATTATAGAAATTGAGGTAAATATTATAAATGGTTTGGGGTTATTTATGGTAGGGCTTCCGGATAGTGCTATTAAGGAGAGCCAGCATCGTATTGAGTCTGTGTTAAAGCACTTAAAAAAAGAGATGCCGAGAAGGCGGGTGATTGTGAATTTGGCGCCTGCTAGCCTACGTAAAGAGGGTTCTGCCTATGATTTGCCCATTGCTTTATGCATATTACAGGCTTCTGGTCAGGAGGATATGAAAAACTTGGAGAGGTATATGATTATGGGGGAGCTGGCTTTAGATGGTACATTAAGGCCTATGAAAGGTGCATTGCCTATTGCTATAGCGGCTAGAAAAAAAAAGTTAGAGGGCTTTATTCTTCCTAGGGAAAATGCACCGGAAGCTGGGATTGTCAACAATTTGCCTATTATTCCGGTAAACCATATTAGTGAGGCTATTGGTTTTCTTACAGGTAAAAAATCGATAGCTCCTTATGTTGTAGATACAAGGGCACTTTTTAAGCAGAGAAAGCAGCATTATGCGGTTGATTTTGCTGATGTACAGGGTCAGGAGCATGCGAAAAGGGCATTGGAGATAGCGGCAGTTGGGGGGCATAATGTGTTGATGGTAGGTCCTCCTGGTGCGGGCAAGACTATGTTGGCTAAGCGGTTGCCTACTATACTGCCTTTGTTAAATCTTAAGGAGGCTTTGGAGACTACTAAGGTGTATTCGGTAGCTGGCAAAACGGGCAAAATACATATGTTGAATACTGTAAGGCCTTTTAGAAGTCCTCATCATACCAGTAGTGATGTAGCTTTAGCAGGGGGTGGTACTATTCCTCAGCCTGGTGAAATTTCTTTGGCACACAATGGGGTGCTTTTTTTGGATGAGCTTCCGGAGTTTAGGAGGTCTACGCTTGAAGTGCTTCGTCAGCCTTTGGAAGAAAAGCATATTACGATAACGCGTTCGCAAATCACGGTGGACTTTCCAGCTAATTTTATGCTTATAGCGAGTATGAACCCGTGCCCGTGTGGATATTATACCCATCCTGAAAAAAACTGCTTGTGTACGCCTTTGGCCAGAAGGCGTTATCTTAGTAAAATAAGTGGCCCGCTGCTAGACCGTATAGATTTACACATAGAGGTAAGTCCTATTCAGTTTGATGATAATGTGGAGGGCAAGGCATTAGCAAGCGAGGAGATACAGCAAAAGATTGTAAAAGCTAGGGAGGTACAGGAAGCGCGCTTTCAAAACCATCCGGGTATACATACTAATGCGATGATGCCTAGTAGCTTGGTCAAAAAGCTATGTTTGCTTACGCCAGAGAGCAGGTCTACTTTGAGCCAAGTCATGCAGAAGCTAAACTTTTCAGCTAGGGCTTATGACAAGATACAAAAAGTAGCTCGTACTATAGCAGATTTAGATGCAAGTACACAAGTCACTAAACTCCACTTGGCAGAGGCTATTTATTATCGCAACTTAGATAGGGAAAAATGGGCTGGGTAAAATTAGGGAGGAGTCTATTTTGAATTTGGTGCAGAGCGTATGAAGGTATTCACTTAGTCCTAAAAATCTAC
>JBCCHA010000042.1:0-6660 GCA_039028995.1 Bacteroidota bacterium
AAAAAATTTCTATAAAAGAAAAATATAAGATTGCGGTCTGGACGGGACTCGAACCCGCGACCCCCTGCGTGACAGACAGATATTCTAACCAACTGAACTACCAGACCATGCCGCTAAAATACTATTTATTAGTAATATAGCCATCTATTTTTTAAGGTTATTACTTTTCTCTCACAGGCACATTTTTAGTTTTAAGTAAATGGATAACTTTATGTAAAATAGGCAGTTGTGCCCCATAAGTCTTCTGTAATAGCTCTGGGGTAAATATTTCTTTGACAGGCCCAGCACTTACTATGTGTACATTAAGCAAAATAGCCCATTCAAAATACGCCTGCACAAAGGCTAAATCATGGTGTACTACTATGATAGTTTTGCCTTTTTTGACCATCTCTTGGAGCAGTTCTAGCATCACCATTTCTGTAGTAGAATCTATGGCTGCAAATGGTTCGTCCATGAAATAAATCAAAGCATCTTGTACCAATGCCCTTGCTAAAAATATACGCTGCTGCTGCCCCCCAGAAAGCTCACCTATTTGCCTATTTGCCATATTTAACATACCTACCTGCTTTAAAGCATGCATGACTATATCTTTATCTTGCGCAGAAGGCCTCTTAAATAACCCTTGGTATGCATAGCGTCCCTGCATGACTAAATCATAGACAGATATAGGAAAATCCCAGTCTATTAACTTACGTTGACACATGTAGCTTACCTTTTTACGTACTTTATCTATAGATTCGCCAAGTATTTTCACATAGCCACTGTCTATGGGGAGAAGACCTAAAATAGCTTTTAGCAAAGTAGATTTGCCAGCCCCATTTGGCCCTACAATCCCTATTAACTTCCCTGCTGGAAAGTGCACATCAATATCCCAGAGCACAGGCTTACGGTGGTAAGAAACGCTTAAATCGTGTAGGTCAATAATTGGAGTTTTCATTTCATTATATAGCATGTTATGCACAGGGCTGTTTGGTTAAAACGTTTACATTGTGTGTAATCATCCCGATATACGTACCTGCTGAAGTATTTAGAGGGCCTATAGAGTCTCCGTACAAAGGGTCTTTGCTGATTTGCAATCGATGCCCTTTGATTTTACAGCTTTCTACAAGGCTAGCTAACCCTCTTTGATTCACACCTTGCTCTAAAAAAATCACCTTAACATTATTTTTTATAATATCCTTTGTTAAACTCTCTCTACGCCTCAGTGATATATCGCTTGCTGTAGTAAATCCCTGCAAAGCCCGCACCTCAACCTTATCATACGCATCCGCAAAATAACCTAAAAAATCATGATTAGTAATGATGATAAGTTTTTTACCTGGAAAAGCCTTTAGCTTTTTAATGATATAACTATTTAAATCCTGAAGCCCTGCTATATATTTTTGTCCATTTTCAGCATAGGCTTGAGCATGTGCAGGATCTAGTTTTTGCAAAATGCCCACCATATCTGTAACTACTTGTATCATCAATTTAGGATTGCACCACCAGTGGGGATCTACCCCTATTGAGTGTGCTTCATCTTTTCTTATCTGGTGCTTTTTTAGAGAGTTTGTAGCTACATATACAGGTTTTATTTTTTTAAAATTAATAAATATCTCTCCCATTGTACCCTCTAAGTTAAGCCCACTTACAAATATGACATCTGCCTCATTACAAGCTTGTGCATCTTTTGGGGTAGATTCATAACCATGCGGGTCTACCCCAATATTGATCATAGTATGTATGTATACCATCTGTTTCCCATTTACACCTTTCACCCCCTTGACAATGTGTTGCAACACATCAGCGATAATAGATGTAGTAGCCAAAATGCGGATCTGGCCAGCATTTTTCTCATTTTGCCTCTTATCCATAGATAGATGGATCAGTATAATGATAGGAAAAATCATTATACCAAACCATAAAATTTTTTTTAACAAACTAGATTTTTTCATAAAAATTACCATTCAGCTAGTTGAATAATTTGCACAAAAATAGAATTATTTCCATATAAACTAGGCATAAGTCAACTTTATTTTTGATTTATCATTGCCTAACTAACAAGTCCAAAATCGCTATATGTACGTACCTAAAAAGCTTTTTCAAAAAAGCATTACTTCTAAAGCATACACGCACACACGTTTTTAATTCAAAAAAAAGCGCTATTTTTGACTATTCATTTTGTACAAAATTAACTTTTAAAAAGTCATCATGGGATTTTTCACTTACATACAAAAAAATAAATGGATTACTAATCTATTACTCTTCACTATAATAGCAAGCTTTGTAATGAGCAGCTCAGGAGGCCTGATAGACTACTTTATCAATCCCCCTTCAGATAGACCTGATTTGGCTATCATTGCAGGTCAAAAAGTGCAAGAGCACGAATATCAAACCGTGTTTGCTTTGACAAAAATGGAGCTTGCACAAACCAAGCGAATTGAAAAAAGAAATATTCCCTATCTAGCACATAGGTATAGCTGGAAGTATTTTGTGCAAAAAAACATCTACAAAACAACTTGTAATTTACTAGGTATAGAAGTGCCTTACCAAGAGCAAATTGATATGCTAGAACAAGCAAAAGACATGTATTTTTTTGTCTTTTTAGACTATTTTGATGTGAAACAACTCCCTGTTTTTAAAGACGCAAAGGGAAACTTTGACAAAAAAAAGTGGCAAGAGTTTATTTTTGAACATATAAAAACTAGAGATGGAAAGTCATATTTTAGTTTGCGTGAATCAAAAGCTATTCAAAATCGGCTTAAAGCTAAACTAGACTACATTGTACAATCTACTGTACATACTACCAAGCTAGAAGCCACCCAAAGTCCAAGCAGTGCCAAAGTAAATATACGCTATATCTACATACCATATACAAGCAGCTTGTCTAAAGAAGCTATAAGCACCAAAGAGAAAACTGACTATCTACATGCCCATTCAAAACTATACCAAGTCAAAGGCGCTAAGGTCATAGATTATATTACCATGCCGATTATACCTTCAGCAGAAGATAAAAATGCTTTTGAACAAGACCTGCATGCACTTTGTAAAGATTTCCAAAAAACTGCTCATCCTTATCAGTTTGCAAAACGCTATACAGATAGCCCAAAACACGTGATTATATCTTGGAAGCTTTCGGATATGCCTGATATTGTAAAATCACAAATCAGTGCTTTAAAAAAGAACAAAGTAGTAGGCCCTGCAAATTATGGCGGCAAGTATAAAATGTATAGGCTCATAAGCCATAAAGGTAAGGTATATAAACTAGCACAAATTCAAAAGCAATGCATGCCTAGTGAGTACACTATCTATGAGCACTTTCGAAAAGCAGAATCTTTCAAAGCCACTAAAAGCGTAAAAGCATTTCAACAAAAAGCTAAACAACTAGGATTCCCCATCCATTCATTGACCCTTAAAAAAGAATTTTTAGCAGCAACCCTTGGTGAAACTGGCGCTTTTCGCTCAATACAACGCTGGGCTTTCCACCCTAATACTAGACCCAATAGCGTATCAGATCCTTTTGAAGAAAACAATACATTAAAAGTATGTATCATAAAAGAACAACTACCAGCAGGTACTGCTCAGATAGAAGATATTGGTTACCATATAGAAGCTACACTACGTAATCAAAAAGCTGGTGCTGAAATTATAGCTAGGCTCAAACCGCTAGTTAAAGTACACAAAACACTCAAAAAAATAGCAAAAGCTTATGGCAAGCATGCCAAGGTGTATACCCTTAAAAATGTAAGCTTCCAAAGCCAAAAACTCCCCCATGTAGGGCATTGCCCAAAGGCAATAGGTAGTGCTTTTGGGCTGAAAAAAGGGCAAAAAACAGGTATTATTGCTGACAAAACAGGCGTTTTTATTGTAGAAATATTATCTACCCCAGATGAGTTTACACATATTGGAATAGCTAGCAAGCAACAAAAAATAATGCAAGCACAAGCGCAAAAATCAGTACGTTATGATTTAGATCAACTTTGGCTAGAAAAATCTAATATTAGTGATAATAGGCATGTTTTCTTTTAGCTTACCTTATAAAAAATTTTTACCTAAAGCACAAAATTTCATTAGCTTTGTATCTAAATCTAAATAGCTTACACACAATGCAAAAAGTACTATCCTATTTTTAACTGTTTTTAGCACAGGAACAATACATAGCTCTCAAGCACCTACACAAAAAAGTGATAAACTAGATAAAGCCTTGTGCTCAAAGCAGTGCATGATTACACAGCTGGCAAATCAAAAATAGAAACTATAGAAAAACTATTAGATCAAAACGCTAATGCGAAGACCTTAGATGAGGAAAGACAAACGCCAATATGGAGGTGATATAAATTTACCTAATAAAGAAGGCACAACCCCTATTATCGCAGCTGTTTTATTCGAGAAAAAAAACCTTGTGCCCTATTTATTGCTACAAGGCGCAGACCCCAACATTAAAGATAAAAAAGGACAAAATGCCTTTGACTTTGCTAGCTTAATCAGCTTTCCCCTTTCAACAATAATAGCCAGTGTTAAAAATAAAAAATCTAAATAGCCCCATAAAAGCAAACCACCTTATCCCAAGCAAGGCAATCCCATACACACTCATTATTTTAAAGCAAGCACACCCAAATACACAACCACCACCCATTTACTAGTTCATCTTCAAAATTGCACGCAATTCAGCCTCTAAATCAGGCGTAATTACATGCTCTATAGACTCTGCATCATCATGTACATGATCAGACTGAATATTAACATAATGAACTAAATACGCTTCCCATAAAATATGCAAATTGTATATACGCGCTGCCTCAACCTTACCAGTAGAAGTTAAAACCCATGAGGCACCTGTCTTCTTCCTCACCCATCCTTTTTGCACAAGCTTACCTAATACCCCCTTTACTACTCTAGCAGACATAAAGCGTTCAGCTGACAAACCCTCTAAGCTTCTTTCCCCATAATAATCCTTATCCTTTTCACCCAACTCATAAAAAATCTTTAATACATTCTCCATCGCAACCTTTTGCCCATACCTATACCCCATATACCTCCTGTACACCCAGCCCTTTTTAGGAGCTAATAAAAAAGAAAAAACAGCACAAAATACCATACTCATTACTATGCATGGACCTGTAGGCAGATCTGAGATGTAATAAGAAAATAAAGTGCCTAAAATACTTGACAAACTCGCTATTAGTGCAGAAATAAACACCATAATCCATAATCTATTAGTCCAAAAATAAGCACTCGCAGCAGGCAGTGTAAGCGTAGTAGCAATTAGTAATACACCTATAGACTTTACCCCTATTATAATGGTCAATATAGTTAAAAATTGAAGCAATAAGTTAAGTCTACCTACAGGATATCCAATGGCTTCGCTAAATAGGGGATCAAAGCTGATGAGGCTAAATGATTTAAAAAACAAACTAGTAATCACCATTAGCAAACAAGCCAAGCATATGAAAACAAAGATGTCTTCACGCACTAAAGTAGCTGCATGGCCAAATAGCAAATTTTTTAATCTAGACTGATTCTCACTCCCACCCTGCTGTATATACGTAAGTAAAAAAAAACCCGTCCCAAGAAAACAAGATACAATAAAGGCCATTGCCCCATCCTGCTTAACTTTAGAATGAAATACAATTTTATCCAATATAAACAAAGCCAAGCTACCCGCTATAAAAGCCCCTATGGTAAGATAAGGCTCCGCTATACTTTGTGCACATAAAAATGCCACACATACACCAGGTAATAAAGCATGCGATATGACATCGCCTATCAATGATTTTTTTTGTAAAAACCAGAAATTACCGATAATCGCTATACTGCTTGTTGAAAAACTAATACCTACCAATATTTAGACCAATGTAAAATCAGGAAGGTATTCAATAATTTTTTCAAACATTTTTTTAAAGAAAAAGCAATTTAATCACGCAAAAAGTTGCTAAAAACATAAATCCTTTTTGCATTTACACACCGCAAAAATAAAAAATACAAATCAAAAAGCCATTACGACTCCCATATATCAACTAATCCATTTATTTTTGCACACTATGAAATCAAAAATTACCTACGCTTCCTATCTAAAAGCCATATGCCTGCTACTTTTCATTCAGCCATTACATACCCACCAACAATCAACCCCACATAAGCCCCCCAAAAAAGCCAAAGCCACTTCAACTACACAAAATCATAAAAAAAAACATCTTGCTATAGCAGGCACAAGCATTGCAATATTAACTAGTATCGCCTTTTTCAAAGACCCATCAACAACTACCCCAGAGGCGCTAACCCCAAGTCATCATAACCAAGCCAGTGCTGCTGACAGTCCCCAACAAAAAAGAGCTGACCAACCAATAATCACACCAAATCATCCCCCCATAAATCATAATACACATCAAAGCCATACCATAGGCCTAGAAGATCACATACCTGAAGGGCCAGAAGGAACATACCTTAAGCAAGAAGAAACAATGCATCACTCAACAATTACCACAGGAGATGTCACTATAGACTGTGATAAGGGCAGCAGCTCCAGCCAGGAAATCCAAAATGCAATAGATCCCCTGCAAAATATAACCCTAGCAGCACGATGGCGGATAGCAGAAAGCGGCCTTGAAAGTCTGTATAAAATGAATATTGACTCCCTTAATGTGCATCCCGCAGACGCTCGTTCACAAAATCAAGCAGCTC
>JBCCHA010000043.1:0-6297 GCA_039028995.1 Bacteroidota bacterium
AACAATTAGGTTATAGTCATATTTTGGATATTTTCCATATTCTTGAATTTTTCTATCACTATCAAATCCAATTATTTTATCAGCATTTATTTGCAGATTTTTTTCAGGAAAATATACATTTTTTTGCATATCTATAGCCAGTATTTTTTTAGTCTCGTTTATCAAGTAAACACCAAGCAAACTTACCAAAAACATCGAAGTAGAAATTATCCAACTCCAAGCACCACCATAGATAGTCATTACTTTTGTTTTGTTATTAAAATCAACATAGTTATTTTTTTTTGAAAAGGAGTTTAATTTATCAAATTTTGCATCTAAATAGTTTGCTAGTAAGGTTTTAAAATTTGGCATAGTCCATGAAAGGTTAACTACGATCGTACTCTCATCTCCATCGCTAATCATACTTTCTATCCAGCTGATTTTTCTTGATTTTAATAAAGGTATGACTAAATAATTGTTATTATTTTCCCAAACTACCTCTATATTATCGTAAGCTATATTTTTCCATTTGATACATGTGCCATCTTCTATCACTAAGCCTTGAGGAGTAAAAAGGTATCTTCCTTTTTTAAAAAATTTAATGAACCTTATGGAATATAAAAAACTACCTATTAATGAAATAATCAAGCCAATAGAGCCTAGTACTCTAGTAATATTTTTTTGATTTTTAAAGATTTCCAGGCTTTCTTTTTTTGTATTCCAAACTAAATTACACCTTGCATCAAACTCTTCTTTTGAGGCATTGATGATATGTTTATTTGCTGTACCAGCCTCATTGAGGCTCATTAGGCTAGATGCAGTGACTAGATATATGGTGAATAGTATATGTAATTTCATTATGCTTACTGGGTAGAATATATAACATATACCTTTATAAAGCGTAGATTTTTTGGCTAAAGAGGGGCTACTTCTTGTGAATATAATTTTGATTTGAGTGCTTTTGGGATTTTTCAAATGTTTGTATCTCTCGCGTTATCATTGCCTCTGTAAGCTTGCCTAAGCGTAGTGCTTCTGCAACTAAACCATTGACTATATTTTTTATATCAGCCCCTGTAGCCTCTTTTTTAATGGCTTCTATTTTTTCAACAAATTGTACAAAAAAAGCATGGTCAAAACGTAGCTTAGTTTGCAATGGTTTTTTGCCTAAGTGCTCCTTAAAATAGGTTGTCAGCAGCTTAGTCTTTCGCTTTTTGTCAGGCGGATTGAGTGCTAGTACAATATGAAAACGCCTCATTGCAGCGGGGTCTAGCTCACTGGGATTGTTAGTAGCCCCTATGAAAACTCTCTCTTTAGCACCTTGCCCTGTGGCAGGTAAAATAGCTTGAAAGACTCCACGGTTTTTAGCGGTTTGTAGCTCTCTTTTTTGTAACAAAAATTCTATTTCGTCTATAGAAATAAGGCCTGGCGTATATGCATTCCAGAATCTTGGTTCTGCCCAGGTGAAAACTTTGGTCACTTGGGTGATTTCTTCTCCATTGTTGAACTGACTAAATGAGCTTCCAGACATGTGGCAATGCCTAAGATGTTTGTGCAAAATGCTTATTAGCTCACTTTTTCCTGTTCCTGGAGGCCCTACTATTAATATAGTAGGCTTCACTAGGTTGTGCTTGAAGGCTGTCTCTAGTCTGTATAACGCCTTTTCTATCTCTGCCAGGTCTTCTGGGTTTAAGATTAATGCTTGCTTAATCTCTTTCAATACTTGTTTTGCATTAAATTTTTTAATGTGCAAAGTGTCAAAAAAAGAAGACATTTTAATAGCTAAGCTAGGCTTTAGTAACCAGTTTTTAATTGTATGGTATAGCACAACTGCGCTTACTATGAGGAGTGAAAACAGCATCATAGGCAAGCTAATGCGTTTCACCATTTTCATACCTAGTATATCATTCAATGTATCTGTACGGAATTTACCCATCTTTTCATTAAACGCGTCCATGGTTCTTTCTGCACTCTTTGCAATGGGATCTTCATCTCCATTTTTACCTGCTGTCGCAATCTTGAATTCCTCGTTTAGAAGAGTGCCTAGGCCATTGTCTTCATCTTCGTCGCCTCTTATCACATTTCTTAACTTGTCTTTAAAATTGTCAGAAAGATTAAGCTCAAGCCCATCGCCACTAGGACTTAAAGTGGCTTTTAAAGCACTTTTCAAAGCGTCAGTAAATGCTTGGTTTTGTTGTTCTTGCATCTGTTGCATGTGATTTAAGAGTTGGGCCATTAGCCCTGGTCCCGGTTGCGCACCTTGTGTGCTATGGGCAAAAGAAAGTAAAAAAAGGGCTAGTGAGGTGATTTTTGTTTGATTAAACATAGAATAGATATTTTAAATGGTGTACAAGGTTAAAGTAAAAAATTTAAAAATGGAAAATGCGTTTACAAACTTTCTCTATGGGTTTAAAGATTACAATCTGGGGCAATAGTGTAAGTGTAAAGTGTAGCAGTGTAAAAAGCCCCATTAGTAGCAAAGGCCTTTTGAGGGGCTTTACAAATCTTTTTTAAGAGGGTAGATAGGTAAAAAATCACGCAAAATAAAAGTAGCACTTATGCTATCAATAGCGGCTTTGTCTTGGCGTGCCTTTTTTTTAAAGCCGCCTTCTAGTCGGCTTTGGTGTGCGATTTTTGAAGTGAATCGTTCATCAAAAGTAAAAATAGCCAAGTGGGCAAAATGGGTTTTTAGCCAGGCTACAAATTTTTCTACTGCGTGCATGGTAGCACTTGGATTGCCTTGTAGATCTAAAGGCTTGCCTACTACAATAGCTTCTACTGGCTCTTTTTGGAGGTAGGTTTGTAAAAAATCGGATACTTGGCCGGGCTTAATAGTTGTTAAAGGGCTGACAATCATCTGTAGAGGATCGGTGACAGCTATGCCTACGCGTTTTTTACCATAATCGATGCCTATTAATCTGGCCATATATTGCAAAAAGGGTGAGTGATGGGATTCGAACCCACGACCCTTGGTACCACAAACCAATGCTCTAACCAACTGAGCTACACTCACCATATTGGCTTCAAAATTAGCATATAGCTACTTACTTTACAATGAAACTGACTTTTGATTTTTTAACAGGTGGCTTTGGGGTAAAAAAAGTTGATGTAGTTATTTTTTATTAAGCTTCTTCCGCCTTTCATCTGTGTGAATCTGGCGCTGTAATAGTTGCCTAAGTGTGAGGGTAATGCGGTGATTGAGGTTATGATAGCTTACAAAAGCAAATCAAGTCATCGTATATGTATCATTGAAGCCCCTCGTACTTGGGTAAACCTTACGGTTTTATCTAAGTATCTACAGAGGAAGCTTAATTTTTATTTTGTAAAAATTCATGGCATTTGAGTGCTTTATGTGAGGTGGGTAAATAGGCTAAGGGGTAAAAACTTGATTGGGCCACACTTGAGCAAACTAGGTTAGTTTGCTCAAGTGTGGCCTAGAGTTACTTAATAGGGGTGGGTAGTATAATTGCTGATTTTTTTTAATTGCTCTTGCGCTATTGTGTGATAGGTAAAGGCTTTTTCTTTGGGTACTTTACCATGTATTAAGCAGGCGAGTCTTTTATGGTTTTTTCGACTGACTAAAGCGTGGGCATAGGATTTTAATTGTGAGTAGGTGAGTGTGTGTAAGGCGTCTATTTGCTTATTAATCCGCTCAAAATCTCCGCCATATTCAAAAGCGAGTTGATAAAGCTTTGTGGCCATTTCTTTGATATTGGGTGGTAGGGTTTGTAGGGAGACTATTAGTTCAGTGCTGATTTTTTCAAAACGTGCTTGAGGTAAGTGGGCCTCAAAATCTTTTACATAATCTTCTAAAAAAGCTTCTGTCCTGGCTAGTAGCTCTTCTGGAGTATGTGTGCTAGATTGTATGGCAAAGGTATGCAGGAGTTGTCCTCTTTTTTCATAAGCATTGGTATAAATGGCATAAGCTATTTGTTGTTTGGTACGTAAGGTACTGAAATAGGCATCTTGCAAAGCTTGATTAAGGATTTTCATGGCTGCATGCTTTTCAAAATTAGCTTCTCCAGCTTGAATTGTGAGGCAGGTTGCATGGCCTTCTATAGGTATGTTTTTCAAGACTTTGTATGGGCCTTGTGCTTGTGGCAACATGAGTGTTTTTGGGGTAAAATAGGTAAAGGCTTTATGTTGGGTAGTCCTTGTACTCAGCCTTTTTTTCATGTCTTCCCAATATTGGGAAGCTTCTTCTTTAGTGAGGTTGCCAGCTAATAAAGCTTCTATATATAGGCCTATAAAAAAGTCTTTAATGAAGTTGCCAAACTGTGTGTGTGTGGTTTTTTGTACAATTGCTAAACATGTTTTATGAGCGGGGTTGCAGTTAGTTGTCAACTCATCACACAGGTGCCAAGCTTGTTGAATAGGTCTTGATTTAGCATGGTTTTCATATAGTTGAGCTAGTTTATTGCGTTGGGTTTCAAATTGCTTTTTAGAGGGCATACAGCTAATCATTGCGATCAATAAATCTTTGAGTAGTACATCTGCTTTGTCATTGTACCCTTGTATACAAAAGTTAAGCTTCAACTCTTTGACATATAAAAAAGATTGTAACCCCATTTGATTAGCTTCTTGCTGAATAGGGAGAAAAGCTTCTTGCAGGGCTGTAAGGTATAGATCAAGCAGTACTTTTGAGTGGGCGTCTGCTTTAGTAAAAGGTGAGTTGATGGCAAAATGCCAACTTATTTTAGGGGTGCTATATCTATCATCTGCATAAAAAAAAGCTTTGCCTTTTGGGGAGTCTTCTAAAAGCAAAGGGGTAGGTATGTTTTTTAATGGTTTAGCTTTTTGCTTTATGTCAAAGTTGACTGGCATAAAAGGGTTTTTTTCAGGAAGCCCTACCTCAGGGTGCTTGGCTATGGTCTCAAGGTATTTTATTTGGGCTTCATCTATAGGCTTGACTGTATATTCGGTATTGTACCACTTTTCTTTTTTATCATATACTACATCTGTGACTTGTTCAGGTGACATGACTTCAAATGTGCAGGTGCTTGGTTTTAATAAGTCTAGCAGGTGTTGGGCGTCTTGTTTTTGATAGGGTTGCGTGGTTAAAACGGTTTCTAGCGGATAGGTGTGGAGCGTTTCATCTACTAGCTCAGATGCCGTTTTCATTATAAATGAAAAAGTATTTTCACGTGCTTGATAGCTATATTTTATGCTAGACTTTGCTTGCATTTCTTCAAAAATATATTCGGGTATACCAGTTGTTTTTAAAGCTTGAAGACTTTGAAAACAGATTTCAATGGCTTGTTTAATCGGTAATTTTTTTTGATTTTTAATAAAGTTAATGTCTATTTGAAAGATGGGGACTTTACCTATTCGCTCTATGCTTACATGCATATTTTCTGCTATGTTTTGGGTTTTGAGTTGGTGATACAGACTATTGGTGTTTTTTTGGTTAAGCACATAGGCTAATAGGGCTGGGATTTTGTTATTGATGGGGGAGTAGGTGGGTGTTAGCTCCCAAATGAGGGAAAGTTTGCGAATGTCTTTAATGGGTTTGATATAGGTAATATGTGCTTTTTGGGAAGGGGAGGCTAGCTGGCTTAGGTAGGGACTTATGGGGCTTTTGGGTTGGGTATACATTTTTGAAAAACTCTTTACAGCTAGCTTAGTCAACTCTTGAATGGTTAGAGGGGCATAAAGCACTAAATTACCCTTGTGGGCACTATAGTATTTTTCATACCAGTTTTTTACTTCATCTACGGGAATTCCTGCTAGTGTTTTTGAGTTGCCTACATCAAAAAGTGCATTGGGGTGAGTGGGATTGCCCATTTGTTTAAACACCATATGCGCTCTCCAGTAGTCATTTTGTGCATACATCGCACTTTCTTGATCTATGGCGTGTAGCTCTCTGCCTATGCTAGATCGGTTGAAAAGTGGATCTATAAAAAAGTGGGCAAATTGATTTAGTATATTGTCGAAGGCATTGTGGTTGACTGTAAACATATATACTGTTTTGTCTGAGGCAGTATATGCATTGTAAACTCCTCCATGATCTTTTACATCAGTTTCAAATTGGTTTTCTTTAGGATAGGTTTTTGTACCCATAAAAAGTAGGTGCTCGCAAAAATGTGCCATGCCAGGGTATTGGATAGGGTCTTGCCAAGAGCCTACTTGCATGGAGATGCTGGCGGCAGATTTGTCAGCACTTGGATCGGAAATCAAATAGGCCTTGAGGCCATTTTTGAGTATTATCTTTGCGGTTTTTCTATTTTGAAGCCCAGGGCTTTTAATTTTTAGTGTGTTTTTATCTTGAATTTTCTCAAACATAGATTTTTATAAAGTATAAGTAGTAGTACATTCCTCAAC